>JACMKY010000269.1 GCA_014379925.1 Cytophagales bacterium
ATTAAGGGTTGGTTGCCATCGACGGAACTTCTTCGATGCAGGTGATTTCCACTATTTTGCCGACCATGCAGACGCTGACCCGCTCCTTCAGTTCCCGGTAGCCAATGGTAACCCTTTGTCCGTCCCTCAGGGTAAAGTTGGCCAGGGGATCGACACCGGCGGCAATCCTACCGCAGCCAACCATTGTTGACGGATAAAAGACCGGTTCCAGCCGATCGCCGTTTTCCAATTCGAAAACGAATCCGCAACCGTCCAGACCGCGCAGGTCTTTCACGGTAGCGGGTGTGCCGCAGTTCTTTCGGGGAGCCTCCGGTTCGCTGCAAGAGGTCAGGAAAGCCAGCAGGCACATTGTGGCCAGCAACATGAGCAGCAGGGAAGAAAAATAACGGATTTCCCTTTTTGCCTTGGTGGTAAGTCGGGTCGTTTTCATCGGACTACATCGTGGGTTCTCACCCCAGGACCCCGGCAAGCAGCGATTGGTTGTAAGGAGGGCAGGTTTTTTTTGCCTCTAACCACGACCGGTTCTGAGCGGGCCTGCCCCGGGCGGGGGCGGACTTGCCGCTGCCCACTCCGGCGGCAAGTTCAGGGCCGTAAAGTTTCCGGATCTAAAAATGATACTTCAGGCCCGTTCCAATTCCCAGGTTGCTGGGCAACGTACGTACGTTGCTGGTGGTCTTGGTGGTAGAATAAAGGGCCGTCCGGTAAGTGGGTTCCAGCATCAGGGAAAAGTGACGGCTGTAGTGGTAGTGAATGCCCAAACCCAGCAGCGCACTGACACTGAGCGAACGGTAGGTCGAGTTCTTTCCGGCCGTGATAACCGTGGGCTTCCTTTCTCCGGCATTGTCCATGAGTAACGGTGTCGGCGGCGAGAGTGACGAAAAAGTGCTCATTGGGAATTTGCTTTCTTCAACGCTGCCGTGGACATTGCGTAAAAATAAGTCGGCCGACACCCCACCCAAACCAACGAAACGAAGTTTTTGATGCCGGTTAATTTGATACCCCAGCCTCAGGGGCAGACCAAGGTACTGGTAATCGTTTTGGAAAGCAACGGTATTGGAAGTGGCATTGAGCGAAACAACCGGTGGCGTAGAGAAAACGTAATTCTCGGCGTCGCTTCGCACGTCCGCGGCTGCCTGCAGCGCCGAATTTTCGTGTCCACTTAGTAGATCGGTGATGAGGGGGTACTTGGTGTTGGTGACCAGGTTTTCCTTGTAAGCGCCGGTTCGTAACTGGGAGTTGTTGTACAGGTACTCTACGCCTCCTTCCAGCGTCCACCGCTTCGACAGGTCAGCGCCCGCGTGTAAACCCACCGCGTACGAAAGTCCTGGTTGGCCCAGATTTTCCCCTTCCCGAATCTTGTTCACGCTTCGGCTGGTGTTGGAAGCGTTGAAACTGGCAAAATTGGCCACTCCGCTTGCCGAGTTGATCTGCGGATAGAAGGCCCGCACGTTGGGGTCGAAATACGTGGTGGCGAACACCGTACTCACCCAGAGGGATGATTTTTTGGGAGCCGGTTCGATTTCGAGGGGCGAAGCAAACGTCCGTTCAACGGTGGGCTGGCTACGCAACCGGCGATCCGACACGGCCGATGTTCCGGTAGCCAGGCCGGTGGGCAACGAAGGGCGGAGAACGGCCACTAACGGTGACATTGCCGGGTAAGCTGGCCGGTTCCCGTCCGCGGAAACACCCAGCCAACGGGCACCGGCCAGTTTACCCGGCAGTTGGCGGCTTCTTTCCACCGCTGCGTTCAACGGTCGGGTCGGTTTTCCGTGGGTGAAGGGCGACTCCCTCGGGTTGGGCAGTTGCCCGACGTTCGGGGATGCCGGGCGGGTACGGGACAGTCGATTGGGCTCGCTCGTTGGGGTGGACCGCTTTTGGTCGGTTACCGGCGCCTGGCTATCCGAGAGAAGGGTGGATGGACTTTGCCCGGCCGCAGGGGGCGTCGGTCCGGCGGTGCCATCGGGCGCGGGACGCGGATTGGTGGCTTGCGGCGACTCGGTTTGGAAAACCGCCTTCCGTTCCGAATTCAACCGGGCGTCTCCCACCGGAACGTTGGTGGGGTGCTTGCGGTTGGCCACCGCCTCAGGACGACGGGCGCTCCGTTGCGCTTCCTCCGATCCGGTCGGCCGGGCAGCAGCCAGGCGGCTTTCGGGGCGGGCTTGGTACCACCCAACGCCCCAACCAAGGCAAATCAGCAGGGAAGCCGCCATTCCCACGTAGGCAAGCCGCCGCTGGCGTTGACGTGCCTTGCCCGCCAGGTGGTGGTCCAGTCCGGCCCAAACCCGATCGCTGGGACCGAGTTCGGCTCCTTCCAGGGCGCGCCGCCACTCCTCCTCGGAGCCGGGTTTATCTTGATCGGATTGATTCATACACTGCGTCTGGGTTCTGCTTCAGCATGGTCTGCAACAACGAACGGGCCCGGGCGTATTGCGATTTGGAGGTACCCTCCTGGATGCCCAGCGTATCCGCGATTTCCCGGTGAGTGTAACCCTCAATGGCGTACAGGTTGAAAATAACCTGACAGCGGGTGGGCAGCTGTTGGATCACCCTCAGCAATTCCTGGAGCTGTAAACCCGATAGCGTCAACTCCGCGTCGGGCAAGCCCTCATCGAGCGTGTCCACATCCACGGCCGGGAAAAGGTAGAGTTTACTCCGGTTTTGCTTGAGGGCCGTATTCACCACGATCCGCTTGATCCACTGCTCCAGGGGACACTCGCGCCGGAAAGTCTGGATGTTTTCAAACACCTTCACGAAGGCTTCCTGCAAAATGTCTTCCGCTTCGAAGCGGCTTTTGGAATAGCGCATCCCCACCACGAGCATTTTGCCGGAAAACCGCTCGTAAAGCTGCTTTTGGCTACTCCGCTGGTTGCTGCAACAGCCTTCAATCAGTTGTTCTTCCGAAAGCATGGGTGAGTACGCGTGGATTCGTGTTGAATATACCCCCTCGGTGATGACCCTCGCCGGGGGAAAAAGGTTGGAAGGTTACTGGATTATTTAAAAAACGTGGCAAGTGAACCGCTTCCGGCCGTCATTGACCAGGCGAAACGAATTCACGAACGCACCCCGCATCAGCCAAATCAGGGGAAATTTACGGTATTTCACCAAAAAAACCTTGCCCCTGACCGATTCCGATTCATTTTTCTTCCCACCGGGTTGACCGCCCGCCCGACTCACCGGTCGGCGGAAGGGCCTCGTCACCGGCGTGGTCACGCCGGTGACGAGGCCCTTCCAGAAAGGGAAAGCGGTATTTTCCGGCATCCGGTCCCGACAACCACGGCGGACGTCGAAGGACCGGCGTTTTCGGGGCGGCAACGCCCCGAGCGATGGACCCGGCGACGCAATGAAGACGGAATGGATCAAAAACAGCGCCGCGGTAACCCGCGTCTACACTTCCGTCCGCAGCACCTCCAGCGGCGGGCGGCTCAGGATGCCCCGGCTGTTGAGCAGGCCAATGATCACCGTCAGGGAAGCGATGGTGGCGAAGATGAGCAACGCTGGCCCCGGGGCGGGCACGAACGAGGACTCGAAGCTGAAACGGGCCAGCGCCCAACTGCAACCCAGCGACAGCACCAGTCCGGTAGCTGCCGCCAGGCTGCCCAGAAACAGGTACTCTAAGGCGGTGATGGTCAGGATTTGTCGGCGGCTGGCGCCCAGCGTACGCAGCAGCACACTCTCCTGGATGCGCTGGTACTTGCTGATGACGACCGAACCCACCAATACCAGCAGCCCCGTGAGGATGCTGAACAAAGCCATGAACTGGATAACGAAGGACACCTTGTCCAGGATTTCGTCCAGCGTGTTGAGCAGTAGCTTCAGATCGATCACCGACACGTTGGGAAAGCGCCGCACCAGGGCTTCCTGAAATTGGGCCGAAGCCTTATCGGAAGCCACGCGGGTAACCAGCACGTGGAACTGCGGTGCTTCCTCCAGCGCCCCCTTCGGAAACACAATCAGGAAATTGCTCTGCACGCGGTTCCACTCCACTTTCCGGAAACTGCCCACCACCGTGGGCACCATGGCTCCCTGCACGTCGAAAGTGAGGCGGTCGCCCAGCTTGATTTTCATCGACTTGGCGTAACGGCCTTCCATGGAGATGTATACGGTATCCGTCGGTGATTTTACCGTGCCCCGCCAGACGCCTTCGGTCAGCGTTTCCGAATCGATCAGCGTGTCGCGGTAGGTGGAGCGGTACTCGCGGGTAAAAGCCCACTTGGGAATCTTGGTGGTACTGTCCTTGCGGATTGCCTCCGCGCCGCGCCCGTTGATTTCCGCCAGCCGCATGGTCACGATGGGCACTTGCTGGAGGAGGGGCAATCGGTATTGCCGGGCGAATTGGGCGACCTGCGCCCGTTGCGGGGTCTGGATGTCGAAGAGAATCATATTGGGCTGGTTGTTGCTGCCCGCCACGGAGACCTGTTTGACCAGCAGGTCCTGCACGAAATACAACGTGGTGATGAGGGTAGTACCCAAGCCAATGGCCACGATCAGGGTCAGCGTCTGGTTGTTGGGGCGGTACAAATTGGCCAAGCTCTGCCGCCAGAGGTAGCTCCACGACGCGGGGAAGAACCGCCGCACCAACCCCATCAGCCCGGCAGCCACGCCCGCCAGCAGCAGGAACGACGCCAGCAGCGCCACCGCGAAGGCCACTGCTTCCCGCCAACTGCGAATCTGCCAGTAAGCAAAGCCGAACACGAACAACCCGATGGCCCCGTAAACCAGCCAGCGCAGGGGATCGCGGCGCGTGGTCGCGGCTTCGTACGAAGCCCGGAGGGTATTCAGGGGCGACACGTTGCGGATGGACAACAGGGGCAACAGGGCGAACAGCAGCGAAACCACCAGTCCCAACAGGATGCCCCCGGCAATGGAACGCCACGAGAGGGACAAACTGATCTCGATCGGCAGGAAGTCACCCAGCACCTGGGGCAGCACCCACTGCACCGCACTGCCCAGGGCGGCACCCAGCACCGAGCCGAGCAAACCCATGGCCGTCAGTTGAATGAGGTAGATGACGAAGGCCTGCGAACCCCGCGCCCCCAGGCAGCGAAGGATGGCGACGGTCGACAGCTTTTCCCGCACGTAGATGTGCACCGCGCTGGCCACGCCCACGCAACCCAATAGCAGGGCCACGAAGCCCACCAGGTTGAGGAAGCGGGTCAGGTTTCCGAAGGCGTTGCCCACGTTGGCCTTCCGGCCCTCCACGGTTTCGTAGGTCATTCCTTCCTTGTCGAGACGCGGCTCGATGGTCTTTACCAGCTTTTCCACGTCCACCCTCTGATCGAACTGGTAATAGTATTTATAATTCACCCGGCTGCCCCGCTGAATGAGGCCGGTTTGCGCCAGGTAAGCCATCGGAATATACACCGCCGGGGCCGCCGCCGCCGCGATGCCCGTCTGGCCGGGCGCTTTGTTTACCCTTCCCTCGATTAGGAAACTCAGGTTGCCTACCCTCACCGAATCACCCACCTTCGCCTTGAACTGAAGAAGCAGCGTGTTGTCCACCAAGGCTTTCCGGCCCTTCCGGAATTCCTGACTAGCCGAAGCCGGGATGGTTTCGATGGCCCCGTAGTAGGGGTAATTGCCTTCCAGGGCCTTCACCTGCACCAAA
>JACMKY010000270.1 GCA_014379925.1 Cytophagales bacterium
ACAAGGGGGCCCGACAGCCGCACACGCCCGGTGACGGCAAGGCGGCCGGTCCAAAGGATTGCCGGAAGAAGCGCTGTCCAAGGCGCAGTCCGCCCAAACGCCCTGCCTGCAGCAAGACAAGACGGGGGCTGAAGTTGGCCAACTGCTCGGCGTGGGCCACGCGACCCTCTACCGCTACCCCGCCCGCGCCATTTAGGGGTCCCCACGGGCAGCAGTCAGAAGCTAGCAGGAGCTTACCGTAATTTTGCGCCCTGTTGTAACAAGAACCCCAATACCAAAAACGGTTGACCACTCACTTTACCCCGTTGCCGTTTTTCCCCAATCGCTCCTCGAACAGCTTCAGAATCCGCTTGTACTCATCCGTCCAGCTGGAGGATTCTACGAAGGCGTGGTCTTCCATGGGATACACGGCCAATTCCCAGTTGTCTTTCTTGAGTTCAATGAGCCGTTGGGTGAGCCGCACGACGTCCTGGAAGTGCACGTTCACGTCGACCATCCCGTGGCACATCAGCAGGGGACCTTTCAGCCCCTCGGCATAGTAGAGGGGCGAACTGCGGGCGTAGGCCAGGCTGTCGGTGGCGGGTTCGTTGAGGATGTTGGCGGTGTACGGGTGGTTGTAGTGCGCCCAGTCGGTCACCGGGCGGAGGGCGGCTCCGGCGGCAAACACGTCGGGGGTGGTGAACATGGCCATCAGCGTGATGAACCCGCCGTAGGAACCGCCGTAGAGGCCGATGCGCCCGGCATCCACGCCGTATTTGTCCACCAATAGTTTCGCCCCGTCCACGTGGTCGCTCAGGTCCTTGCCGCCCATGTGGCGGTAGATGCCCGTGCGCCAGTCGCGCCCGTAGCCCGCACTGCCCCGGTAATCCACGTCCAGCACGGTAAAACCCCGGTCAACCAACAGGTTGTGAAACGTATACTCGCGGAAATACTGGCTCCACCACTTGTGGGCATTCTGCAGGTAGCCCGCCCCGTGCACGAAGATGACCGCGGCGCCGTTTTTCCGGGCGGCTTCGGGTTGGTAGAGGCGGGCGTGCACCGGGACCCCGTCGCGGGCGGGGAAAGTAATCACTTCCGGTTCGCGCCAGGGGTAAGACTTGAATTCCTCGGTCAGCGACTGGGTGAGTTGCAGGGGTTTGGCGTTGGGCTTGTTTTCCATCCAGTGCAATTCCCAGGGCTGGGTGCTGGTCGAATGGCGCAGGGCTACGTACTTCTCATCCGGCGAGAGCTTGTATTCGTAGGCCCCCGTGCCGGGCGTGAGCCGCGTGGGCGGGCCGCCGGTGGCCGGCATCCGGTACAGGTGCTTTTCGCCGGGATGCACTTCGTTGGCCAGGAAGTAGAGGTGTTTCCCGTCGCGGGAGCACTGCACGTCCGACACTTCGAATTTACCGCTGGTAAGCGGCTGCTTCCGTCCGGTAGCCGCCTCGACGGTGTAGAGGTGGGCGTACCCGGAGGCTTCGCTCTGGAACCACACCCGGTTGTCGGGCAGCCAGCCGAAGGCGAGCGAACCGGGGCCGCCCACCCAGGCTTCGTCGCGGTAGCGGTCCAGGGATTTCAGTGAGTGGGTGGCAACGTCGAGCAGGGCGATCCAGCGGTCCTTGTTGTCGTCCGCCCGGATGACCACCGCCGCGTGCTGGCCGTCTTCCGACCACTGAACGGGGCCGAAGAAGCGCACCTTCCGGACAACCGACCCCTTGGCGGCGGTGTCCTTTCGGGAAGAAGCGGCTTTTTGCGGGTAGTCTTTGGGATAATCCGGCGGATCGGAGATGCCCGGCAAGTCGCGCGTGGAAACGGCAAAAACGGTATCCCGCCCGCGGTCGTAGACGAACAGTTCCTCCGTTGGCAAGCGGTTGCCCACCTTGGGGCGGGCGGGCAGGTCGGCGGTGTAGCCCGATTCGGTGACGTAGCTGGGCACGACGGCGGTTTGGTTGCCCTTGGCCGCCAGGGTAAGCCGGTAGGTAAGGTACCGCTCGTCGGGACTCAGCACCGCGTTGGCGACGGTTTTCTCTTCCAGGTAGATTGCCTTGGGTCGCCGGGGTAAGTCCGCCTGACTTATTTTTTCGCCCGCTTTCTTCTGGTCGCTCCGTTCCTTGACGACACCCACCCACCGCCGCTGGTCGGCTTTCAGCCACTGGTCCTGCTCACTGCCCTTGGCATCGGCTTTCTTGGCGCCCTTCCGGAAATCGGTCAACTGGCTGGTTTCGCCCGTGCCGGGGTTCCAGGCGAAAAGATTGTCTTCCCGCGTAAAGAGGATCCGCTTTTCATCGTGACTGAAGACGGGATTCGTCTCCGCTTCCACTGTGTTGGTCACCGGCCGGATTTTCCCGGTTTTCGTATCCAGCCAGAAGACGTCGCCGTTCTTCTCGTACGTCTTCTGCGTTCGGGCGCGGTTGTAGGTGCCCGCGAAGGCGGGCAACGCGCGGCGGCGGGCCGGTTCTACCTTCCGGGGCGGCGGGTCGGTGAGGCGCACGGCGTACAGCGAATCCGTCCGGTTCCGATCGGGATTCCATTTGAAATACACGGTCTGACTATCCTCCGACCATTGTACATCGCTGGGTGAGGTGCCGATCCACTGGGCCGGGTCGCGCATGATTTTTTCGACCGTCAGCGGAGCTAGGTTCTGGGCGTGGGCCGTGGTCGTAAGCAGCAGAAAAAACAGAAGATGTATCTTGCCCATGGTAGTGAAGCGGAGCCCGTAAAGAATTCGCAATAGTAAGGGTTTTGCTCATTCAATTCAAGTGAGGTGGTGGGTAACGCACCAGGCCATCGCTTTTAAATGTATGTTGGACTTGATACGAGCAACAGTTTTGTTGGCTTCCGACTGTCCGGACAATCACGCGCTACGGAAAGAAAACAATGCGTTCCCTAGGCGGAAGGCCCGGAGCCATCCCGACGGCTGCCCTGATAGAGTTCGTATTTTAGCAGGCGGCACTCGATCGGACCGTTGTAGAGCGGTACCCGCCGCGAAGTCTTCAGTCCCACGCTTTTGGCGGCGACCAGGTTGCCGGTGAAAAGGTAGGCGTCGTAATTATGAAAGTTGGTTTTGAGCGTATCGCCAATGGCTTTGTAGAGCGTGGCCATTGCCGCTTCTTCCCCGATCCGCTCGCCGTAGGGCGGGTTCATGACGACGATACCGGCGTCGCCTTTGGGGGGTTTGGCATCGCGCACGTCGCGCACGGCCAGGCGAATGTAGTCTTCCAGGTTGGCGGCCTCCACGTTCTGGCGAGCCAGCTCAACGAACTCCGGTGATACATCGGAGCCGCCCAGGTAGGCCTGGGGCTCTTCGAGGCGGGCGTTGCGGGCGTCGAGTTGCACCGATTCCCAGAGGGCGCGATCGAAATCGGGCCAGTTTTCGAAGCCGAACCGGCCCCGGTGGTAAAGGCCGGGGGCAATGCGCTGGGCGATCAAGGCCGCCTCGGTCAGCAGCGTGCCCGAGCCGCACATCGGGTCGAGCAGCGGCTTGCGGCCATCCCAGCCGATGAGTCGCAGCAGGCCGGCGGCTAGCACTTCGTTGAGCGGCGCGGCGTTGGTTTGTTGGCGGTAACCCCGGCGGTGCAGGGACTCGCCCGCCGCGTCGAGCGACAACACCACTTCGTTTTCCAGCATGTGCAGGTGCAGTCGGATGTCGGGCCGCTGCACATCTACGCTGGGCCGCTGGCCGGTGCGCGCCCGGAACTGGTCCGCGATGGCGTCCTTGGTCAATTGCGCCACAAAGAGGGAGTGTTCGAACGAGGATTTGTTGACCACGGCGGTAATAGCGAAGGTCTGGTTGGGCTGGATGAACGCGCGCCAGTCCAGGCGACCGACTTCGCGGTACAGGGCCCGCTCGTCGCGGGCGTGGAAGCGGGCGAAAGGCTTGAGAATGCGCACCGCGGTGCGGCACCAAAGCGTGGCTTGGTAAAGCAACTGCTGGTTGCCGGTAAACTCCACGGCCCGGCTGCCCGTTTTTTCAATTTTGGCCCCGAGTCCGCGCAACTCTTCGGCCAGCACTGCTTCCAGTCCGAATTGGGTGGTGGCGGTCATGGGAAAAGAAGCGTCGCGTTGGTTGGCGGCCATGGGCGGGCGGTTGGGACAGTAAGTTGGCAAAGATCGGGAAAACCAACCTTACTGCGAGGAATCCTTCGGCTCCCGGGGAGGGAGCCTTCGTTGACCAAGGAGCGGCCAAGGGAGCGTACGAAACCCAAACGTGACCTCGGGTCGCATCGCTCGGCGTTCTACCAGGGCCGATTGTCAATCATCCAAATCACCAAAATCATAGTTGAGACCTGATTGCCGGCGTTCTACCGGAGCTGATTGCCAGGACGGGTCCCTTTCAGGACGGGCGCTTTATTGGAG
>JACMKY010000271.1 GCA_014379925.1 Cytophagales bacterium
CGCCTTCCAGGGCCTTCACCTGCACCAAACGCGTACCCCCGTTTTCGGGGAAGAATACCATGGGAGCAAAGCTGCTTTCGGAAGACAACCGGGCACCGCGCGTTCGCTTCGTGACGGAGTCGAGCAAGGCCCGGGTCGGTTTGGTGGGCGGCTGGTTGTGGTTGATCACCAGATCGGCCCCCAGCAGTTCCTTGGCTTGCCCATCAATGTCGCTGCGGAGATTGTCGCTGAACGAGTTGATGGCCACCAACGCCGCAATGCCCAGCACGATGGACGACACGAACAGCACCAGGCGGGAACGGTTGCGGCGGCTGTCGCGCCAGGCCATTCGGAACAGCCAGGGCAAGTTCAGGGGAGTGGGTTCAACTCGGATGATGGAGTCCATGAAAAAGCGTTATCAATGTGGGGTTATGAATGTCAAACGAAGGATGCCTCGTTTGAAAAGATAGGCGTTACGAATATTGTGTGGTGGCACTAAAGCCAGGGAGAAATTCGTGGGAGGTTGAAACGAAAAATGAGCATCCTAGCTAGTGACTGGCCGATGGCTTCCGTCCGGTAACGGATGGCCAAGGGTTGACTAACCACCCTAATTCGTAATTCATAACTCAACCTTCCGCACCGCGCTATCCGACACGGCGGTGCCGCCCTTGATTCGGATGATGCGTCCGGTCTTCTCGGCCAGTTCCAGGTCGTGGGTCACCAGCACGAGCGTGGTCCCGGCTTCACGGTTGAGGTCGAAGAGAAGATTGACCACCTTTTCACTGGTTTCTGCGTCGAGGTTGCCGGTGGGTTCGTCGGCGAAGAGGATCTTGGGCCGGTTGGAAAAGGCCCGCGCCAGGGATACCCGTTGCTGCTCGCCGCCCGAAAGCTGGGCGGCGTAGTGGTGGTGACGATCGGCCAGCCCCACGCGATCGAGCAGTTCGAGGGCTTGTTTTCTGGCGCTGCGTTCACCGCGCAATTCCAAGGGCACCATCACGTTTTCCAGGGCGGTGAGGGTGGAAATGAGCTGGAAATTCTGGAAGATAAAGCCGACGTACTGATTGCGCACCCGCGCCCGTTCGTCCTCACTGAGGTGGTCCAGCTTGACTCCGTTGAGTTCCACCATGCCGGAAGTAGCCCGGTCGAGGCCGGCGCAGAGGCCCAGCAGGGTGGTCTTGCCGCTGCCCGAGGGACCTACAATGGCGAAGGTATCCCCCGCCTGAAGGGTGAACGTGACGTCGTGCAGAACCGTAAGCACGTGGCCGCCCGAGGGATAAGACTTGGTCAAGTCCTGGACGTGGAGAATCTTTGACATTAAAAAGGCGGGTTGGAAAGGCCGACAACGATTGAACGAAATAGTGAGTGAAGTGTTTAGGATCTGTCGCCCGGTGGGGCAGCCGGTTTCTTTTCTTGTAGACGGTCAACCCGGCCTCCGAATTGTTGGCAAACCCGATTGCTTTCACAAATAAACGGCGGTTCTATCCGTTAGATCTCCAACCAGCCTCCGATTTTCTATGACCTCGAACGTGACGAAGTACCTTTTCTGCCTGCTGACCGGCGTGCTGTTGGGATGCGACGGCGGTGCCAAGGGGCCGCCGTCCGACTCCGCGCCGGGAGGTCGGTCCGACACCAGCCGCCCGGACGGCCAAACCGGAACGGGGGCGGCCACGGCCAGAAAAACGATTCTTTTCTTCGGCAACAGCCTCACGGCGGGCTACGGATTGGAACCTTCCCAGGCCTTTCCGGCCCTTATCCAGCAACGGATCGATTCGCTGGGTTTGCCCTACCGGGCCATCAATGCGGGGTTGAGCGGCGAAACCACCGCGGGCGGCAAGAGCCGCATCGACTGGCTGCTCCGCCAGCAGGTGGACGTGTTCGTGCTCGAACTGGGCGGCAACGACGGCCTGCGCGGCATTCCCACCCGAGAAACGCGCCGCAACCTCCAGGAAATCATCGACCGCGTGCGGGGCAAGTATCCCGACGTGAAGATCATTCTGGCGGGCATGCAGATCCCGCCCAACATGGGGCCGCAGTACACGGCCGAATTCCGGGATATTTACCAGGACTTGGCTCAGAAAAACAACACCGCCCTGATTCCCTTCCTGCTCGAAGGTGTGGGCGGCAATCCCAAACTCAACCTGCCCGACGGCATCCACCCCACGCCCGAAGGCCACCGAATCGTGACGGAAAACGTGTGGCAAGTGCTCTCGGGCATGCTGGATACGGCGCTGACTTCCGACAACCGCCGGGGGTAGCCCGTTGGATGCCTTCGGGAAACCGCTTTTGATGAAGGATGTGTAAACCGGACGTGAAGAATTTGTTACCCCGGCGGGGGCCATGTTATTTTTTCCCTCATTTTTTCCTTTCCGGTCCGTGGCCATCTGGCGACAGGTTAGTTTTGGCGAAGCAATTTCCCACTTCCCCAAACCAATGACCGTCCGCCATGAAAATAATTATCCCGGCTTGGAATAGGCTTACCCTGGTTATTTTGCTGGGATTAATTTCCCGCGTCCAGGCCCAACCGCAACTCGATTGGAAAGAGCGCCGCGACCTCAACGTGCTGCTGCCCCCTTCCGTGCGGGTGTACGACACCTACGATACCCTGCCGGGCGGTAAACCCATCCGGGCCATGTACGCCCGGATTAACCTTTCGGATCGGAACCTGCGCCTGCGGGCCGTGGGAGAAGAGCGGGGGAGCGGGTTCAGCCTGCGGACCACCCGCGAATACGCCGAATTGAATCGAGCCATCCTGGCGGTCAACGGTGGATTCTTCTCCAGTAATGCCTCCGTCAGCCTGATCACCACCGACGGGGAAGGCGTGGCCCCCAACGCCAAGGCCGTGGCGCAGGCCGGCCGAACGTACTATCCCACGCGGGGCGCCTTCGGCTTGATCAACCGCAAGCCCGACGTGGCCTGGGTGTACGGCCTGGGTGGCAGCGTCGAAGGCGGCGACAACACGACCTACCAGTACCCGGTTCCCAGTCCAGTCAACGCCGCCAACCCGCCCCCGCCCCCACCCACGCCCG
>JACMKY010000272.1 GCA_014379925.1 Cytophagales bacterium
CGGACGGATCGGGTTGGACCTCACCTATTACAATACCCGCAGCCGCAACCAGATCCTGAGCATTCCCGTTGACCTGACCAGCGGCTACACCTCGCGCTTCCTGAACGCGGGCGAAATCCGCAGCCAGGGCCTGGAAGCCGTGCTCAACCTCACGCCCCTGCAAACCAACGGCGGTTTCCGCTGGGACCTGGCCCTGAACTGGTCCACCAACCGGGCTTCGGTGGTGGCACTGGCGGAGGGCATTACCACCTACGAGCTGCCCAGCCGCTACGTATCGGTGCAGGCCCGCGTGGGCGAGCGGATGGGTGATCTGTACGGACGGGGCTTCCAGCGCGATCCGGCCGGCAACGTCATTCACCGCGACGGTTTTCCGCAACTCACCAACCAATTGATCAAGGTCGGCAACTACAACCCCGACTGGATGGGCGGCCTCAACAACACCTTCGTCTACAAAGGCTTTACGCTGGGGGCTTTGTTGGACCTGCGGAAAGGGGGAAGCATTTACTCGCAGATGTACGTGCGCGGCAACGAAGCCGGCCAGTTGGTGGAAACACTACCCGGGCGGGCGGACGGCTACGTCGGGCCGGGGGTGATTGCCAATCCCGACGGCACGTTCCGGCCCAACGACGTCAACGTAACGGCGGAACGCTACTGGGGGTCGGGCTATTTCAACCCCGAACAATCCACCTTCGACGCCACTTACCTCAAGCTCCGGGAACTGAAATTCGGTTACACGCTTCCCAACCGGTGGTTGGGCAAAGCTCCCTTCCGCGACGTGAGCGTCTTGCTGGTGGGCCGGAATCTCTTCCTGTGGACGAAGGTACCCCACATTGATCCCGATACGAGCGCCCTGGAAGGCAGTACCATCCTGCCCGGCATCGAGGACATGTCGCTGCCCTCCTCCCGCAGCATCGGCTTCAACGTCAGTTTCCGGTTGTGAGCGGATGGGTAGGTGGGCAGGTGTGTCTGTCGGATTTTTAATTGAAGACGTTGGTCAGGATTTGCAATCCTGACTTTTGTAAGCGGCGGATTTGCAATTCGCATCCTTGGCTGAAGCTTTAGTGACCGTCTGTCAGCAGACCATACCTTAGGCTGTAATCGGAGTTCTGGTTGAAAATGCCGATTGCAAATCCGCGCTCGTTATAGTCAGGATTGCAACCGCGGCGGCGGACCGCTCCTGACCAACCTTTCTAATCACGCGTAACCGGTTGATTATCCATCTGCTCATCCGTCAATTCGTCTATCCACCACCGAAAATGAAAGTATCGTCTCTGAAAATATTCCTGTTGACCGGCTTCCTGTTCACGGCGTGTGACCGGGATTTTGAGGAAATCAACGCCAATCCCAACAACCCGGAAGCCGTAAACCCCGAGCTGTTGCTGGTGACCGTCATCCGCAGCACGGTGAATTCGATGGTCAACGAGGCCTTTTCCACCGGCAACGTCGTGGCGCAGTTTGCCGCGGAAATCCGGGAACCCGGCACCGACCGCTACCTGTGGGGCTCGTTCGGCACCTGGGACAATGGCTACGGCAACCTCCGCGACGTCAACAACCTGTACGCCATTGCCACGGAGCGCAACCTGGATCAGTACCGGGGAATCGCGTTGGTGATGAAATCGCTGATCTTCGCCCGCATGACCGATTGCTACGGCGACCTGCCCTACGCAGAGGCCCTCCAGGGCAAGGCGGAACAACCCGTTTACGCTCCCCGCTACGACCGCCAGCAAGACATCTACGCCGGCATCCTGGCCGAACTGACCGAGGCCAATCGCTTGCTGGCGGGTGCCACCGGAACGGTGCGGAACGACATTCTCTACAACGGTGACGTGACCAGGTGGCGAAGGCTGGCCAATTCGTTGCGCCTCCGGCTGCTGCTGCGGCAGTCCAACCGCGTGGATCCCTCCGCCGCCATGCGCGAAATTATGGCGGACCCGGGTCAGAGTCCGCTCATCCTGGCCAACGCCGACAACGCGGTACTGCGCTACGTGGAGTCGCCCAACCTCTACCCGCTGACGGGGCAACGCTCGGGCTTTTTCCTGGACCGTCGCCTGAGCAAGACCCTGGCCGACCGCCTCAACGCCACCCGGGATCCCCGGCTCGCCGTTTACGCCCAGCCCACTACGGAATCGAAGGACGCCGCCGCCGCCGGCCGGGGGCCGTTGGCGTGGGCGGGAGTCCGCAACGGCGAACTGGACGCCAACCTGGGCAGCAGCATCGACCGGCGGGTTTCGCCCCTGGGCGACCTGTACTACCGCGGTTTGCAGGTTGCTGCGCCCGCGCAGGGCTTGGTGATGACGGCCGCCGAAACCAATTTCATCCTGGCCGAAGCGGCCCAGCGCGGGTGGATCGTCGGTAACCCCGAAACGTACTACCTGAACGGCATCCGGGCTTCAATAGACTATTACCGCACCGTGTCGGGTGTCAACCTCAACGCCACGCCGGAGTACCTCTCGCAATCGGGCGTTGCCTTCGAGGCCGCGAGGGCGTTGGAACTGATCGGCACGCAGAAGTGGATTGCGCTGTATTTCAACGACCTGCAAGCGTGGCACGAATGGAAGCGCACGGGCATTCCGGCCCTGGCGCCTTCGGTGGTCAACAACAACAGCAACCAGATCCCCGTCCGTTTCCGCTACCCGACCGACCAGCAGGTAACCAACCGCACCAGCTACGAGGAGGCAGTGGCCCGGCAAGGCCCCGACGACATCAACACCAAAGTCTGGTGGGACGGAAATTGACGGTTTAATGAGTGCATGGGTGGATTTGGAAATGGGCACGTCTACTCAATTCTGCTTTGTTGAATTGAGTTCGAATAGTTGTTTCACTGGTTGATACGCTTCTCAGGTTGTCATTATTAGAAAAGTCACCATTGCTCATTTGCCCAGTACCCAGCCGTATCGAACGTAGTAGAAGATCGTTCCACCCGTTAGCCCAATCCAGGCCAGCAATGCCAGCAAGGTGGCCCAGGCGGTGATCAGGTATTGCCGGGGGTGTCGGTAACTGAGGAATTGGTAGTAGGCGAGCGTTAGATAGCCCCACTGAAACAAGAGCAGAAAGGAATTCAGGAAGCCAAGGTAAGCCCGGAAAAACAAACCCAGCAGCAATGTAGCCAGGAGGCTGACAATGGAATAGTAGCTGGCAAACAGCACATTGGCTACCAGGTGTTCCGCGTAATAAATCCGGTGCCGAAAATACAGGGAGTAAACCAACGCAAGCACGGGGATGGCCAGCAAGCCTACCAGGTTGGTGTATTCTTCCAACAAAGCTTGTACTTTCCGCTGGCGCTCGCGAATTGCCGGACCACTGGCTGGCGGATCGACGGGACGGGACTGCCGGGCAGCCGGTGGTTGGGGTATCCGTCCGGCTTTGGTGTAGGGGTTCGTCAACGCGTTGACCGACAGGTACAAACCCAGGACGAGCAGCAACAACGAAAAAGGATTGAAGTACCGCTTGCGTTTCCCTTCCAGCACGTACTCGCGGGCAACGATACCGGGCCGGAAAGCCAACTGTTTGATCAGGTGAAGAAAGCCTCGGTCCAGGTCCGTGAAAGCCTGCGAGAACTCCCGGAATGCGTCCAGCAGGGTGAACCGGCGCCAAGGCGTTTTTTGACCACAACCGGGACAATACCGGTGGGGTGATTCCAAAGGGAAAGCGCAGTTGGAACACGGTTCCATATTTAACCGAGGCTAGCCGACGAAACGAATCGCCAGGTACGATCCGGCCGAAAGGTAATACATGTGCCGACTTCAGCAACCACCCCTACGTTGGTAATCAAATGTCACAGTGAGCGTAGTCGAACTGGGAGCGTAGTCGAATGTCATAGTGAGCGTAGTCGAACTAGGATAGTGCATCGACCATCGGCCGTTTTCTACAAAGTTTAAAGTTATTTGCCTCGTCCACTGTTCACCGCTACTGGTTAACTGACCCCATGCGTACCCTACCCGCTCTCCTCTCGGTGGTTTCCCTCCTGGCTGGATTGACCGAATGCCCCGGTCAGACCGCCCGCATCCTCATCAGTCCGCCGGCCGGTAACCTGCCCACCCGCATCCAGCGCGACGGACAGACGGTGATTCCCAACGGCCGTCTGCTCACCCCGCTGGGCCGGCAAATTACCGTTGCTCCCCATCCCTACGGCCTGGTGCTCAGCCCCGACGGCACCACGCTCGTGACCGCCAACTCCGGCACCAGTCCGCTTTCCATTTCCCTCATCCGTCGCTTTTCGGAGGCTCAACCGGAGGTGCAGCAGATTCCCCCCGGCCCGGATACCCAAAAAGGCGTGCTGGCCTCGGTTTTCATGGGCCTGGCCATCAGTCCGGATAACCAAACCGTGTACGTGGCGGGTGGGCAGGAGAACAAAGTGTTTCGCTTCGACCTGAAAACCGGTTCGCCGCGGGGGCCCCTGGATTGCGCCCGGGAAGGCACTGACGACGATCAGCACGGCTACATCGGAGACATGGTGTTGAGCAAAGACGGCCGTACGCTCTACGCCGTGGATCAGATCGGTTTCCGGGTGGTGGTGCTGGATACGCGGACGGGCCGCCTCAAGGGTAGCGTGCCCGTGGGACGTTATCCCTTCGGCATTGCCCTGTCGCCCGACGAAAAGCGGGTGTACGTGGCCAACGTCGGCATGTTCGCGTACAAACCCTTAAGCAGCCTGGATCCCAACAACCTGGCGGGCACGGCCCTGGCCTTCCCGGCCTTTGGCTTCGGTTCGCCGGCGGCGCGCGCGGGAGTAGAAAGCGACACCCTCCGGATCCCTGGTCTGGGCGATCCCAACGCGCCGGAATCGTTCTCGGTGTGGACCCTCGACGTGAGCGACGAAAAGGCACCCCGCGTGGTGGCCAAAGTCAAGACCGGGGCCCTGGTGGGGCAAGTGCTCGAAGGGATTCCGGCGGTGGGCGGCGCCAGTCCCAACTCCGTGGTGGCCACCGAAGACTTCGTGTTCGTCAGCAACGGCAACAACGATTGCGTTTCGGTGGTGGACGCCCGGAAAGGAACCGTGGTGGAAAACGTGTACCTGAACCCCGAACCCCGGCTGGGCAACCTCCGCGGCATCATTCCCTTCGGCCTTTGCCTGTCGCCCGACCGCAAACGCCTCTACGTGGCCGAGTCGGGCATCAACGCGGTGGCCGTGGTGGACGTGCCCACCCGGAAGGTGTTGGGCCACCTGCCCGTGGGCTGGTTTCCTTCGAAATTGGCGGTGAGCAACGATGGCAAGCGGTTGATCGTGGCCAACGCCAAAGGCTACGGCAGCGGTCCCAACGGGGGCCGCGACTTCCGGCCGGGTCCGGAGGGCAGCAACATCGGTCGCCTCATGAAAGGCACGGTGTCGGTGCTGGACATTCCCGCGGACGGAGAGTTGGCGCGGCACACCCGACGGGTGGTGGAAAACAACTTTCGGTTCGAGCCGACTGCCGCCGCGCGTTTCGCGGAACGGCAGAACAATCCCGTTCCCCTCTACGCCGGCCAAAAAGCTTCGCCCATCAAGTACTGGGTGTTCATTCCCAAGGAAAACCGCACCTACGACGAAGTGCTGGGCGGGTTGCCGTTCGGCAACGGCGACGCCACGCTGGCGCGCTTCGGCAGCAGTGTCACCGTTGCCAGCCGCCGCGATCCGTCCAGCGTCGTGCCGGACGTGACCGTGGCGCCCAATCACCTGGCCCTGGCCGGGCGATTTGCCTTCGGCGACAACTTCTACTGCGACTCCGACCATTCGGCCGACGGACACCGCTGGTTGGTGGGCACTTACCCGAACGAATGGGTGGAAACCGCGGTGTCGGCCAGCTACGGCGGCAACCGCACGATGCGGGCGGACTCCAAGGCCCCGGGCAACCTGTCCATGACCGGCTCCTCCAGCGCCATCTATCCCGAAGACTACAACGAGGCCGGTTCCATCTGGGACCACTTCGACCGCCACCGGATCCGGTATTTCAACTTTGGGCTGGGACTGGGGCTAGCGGCCCGGTTGAACGACCGCGCTTTCAAGCCGCTCGGGGTGAAGTACATGGCCAACTATCCCCTGCCCGCTTCCCTGCACGAAAATTCCTCGCGGCTTTTCCCGGTCTACAACACGGCCATTCCCGATCA
The DNA here is from genome assembly GCA_014379925.1 of Cytophagales bacterium. Lineage (GTDB taxonomy): Bacteria > Bacteroidota > Bacteroidia > Cytophagales > ES-bin-26 > ES-bin-26. The sequence continues at coordinate 6,085 of JACMKY010000272.1, forward strand.
GTTCCGGGTGGACATGTTCATCAAGGAATTCGAAAACCGTTGGGTGGGGCCGGGCAAAGACCTGCCCTCGGTGCTCACCGTGCGGATCGCCAACGACCACGGCGCCGACGAACGTCCCGACGACGGTTACCCCTACCGCGAGAGCTACATGGCCGATAATGACCTGGCCATCGGCCGGATGGTGGAGTACCTTTCGCGCACCCCCTACTGGAAGAACATGGCCATTGTGATCACCGAAGACGATTCGCAGGGGGGCGTGGACCACGTGGACGCGCACCGCAGCCTGCTGATGGTCATTTCTCCCTACGCCAAGAGGCGGTACGCCGGGCCGGTGCACTACAGTTTCGGCAGCATTTTCAAAACGATGTGGCACACGTTGGGCCTGCCCTACCTCAACCAGTACGACGCCGGGGCCGCCGACCTGGGCGATCTGTTTACCGACCAGCCGGATTTCACGCCCTACAACGCCCGGCCGGTGGACGGGCGCATTTTCGACCCGCAAAAAGCCCTCACGCCCATCGACGAGAAATTCAACTGGAAAGCCCTGGAAGAAAATTCCGACATGGACCATCCCCAACAAATGCTCAGGGACAGCCGGGAACTGGACCAGAAGCTGCGGGATGGTAAGTCGGGCAGGAAGGATTAACCGGGCAGGAATGCGGATTTGTGATTTGCTGACGCCGATTGGCTGGTGGCTTTCAGCCGGAATGTAATTGTCGGATGGGTATTTCTAGCTAATCACTGTGTATCCATTTGAACAAGTACGTATTCCTTAAATATTTTATTGAATAGATTGCATTACAATGCATTTAAAATATCCCTCACTTTTTTCACCTGCGTATATTTCATTCGGAGTGTTCGTGACGTAGAGTTTTCCAAATATGGTATCCCCTAATTGGAACGATGGCTTCTTCAGAGTCAGCCGGCTGAGGCAAGGTTTGTAAATTGTGTCGTTTTTTTGAATATCAGACGAAAGTTTAATATAAGTATCTATCTTATCACCGTAAATCTTAAATGTTAGATCGTGGTTAACGAAACTCGAATACATACCGACCTTGATAAACAAAGTATCTAATTTCTTAAAACTATAGCAACTTTCATGTTCACGCTTAATTGTATCTATACTTGGGGTGCCGTTATTCTCCAAAACGTATGCGCTATCATTCCTTAAAATGTATACTTCCCTAATTACAGTTGAATTACCAAATCCGTTTGCTTGGAACAAGTTTTCTAATTTGACAGCTCCCCACTTCTGAGAAAAAAGGCTGTCAGAAAGGCGTTCATCGAAAGAAAGTACGTTACCGCACAGTAGGAGATATGACCTGCACTGCTGCAGTAGAATCAACTGCATCTACATTGGATGAAGTGATCAGTGAAATTATTTCAACAAAGATCAGCGAAAGAGGAGAGACAAGAATTGACGATAAAGTAACAGAAGCAGCGATGGAAGATAGAAAGAAGAACGGATATTTTTAGATGATGAGTTGTGAACAGAACGATGAAGTGTGCGACGCAAC
>JACMKY010000028.1 GCA_014379925.1 Cytophagales bacterium
CCTTCATCGGGTATTACTTCGTCATCTATCCCATCCAACTCAACCGCAAACCGCCCGATGCAACCCAATAAGATTGAATTGCGCCAAACCAGGGACTTCGGCGAAGTCATCAGCGCCACGTTCGATTTCATCCGGCAGAACCTCCGCAAGTTGTTGCTCTGCGTGCTCTACCTGGGCGGGCCGTTTGCGCTAGTGGGCGCGCTGAGCCTCGGGTTCTACCAGTCGCAAACCTTTTTGAATTCGGGGGCCATCTTCTCCGCCAACAGCCTGGTTTCCCTCGGAGTGTACTTTCTGGTGGTGCTCACGGCCTCCGTGGTGGTGACGGCGACGGTGTGTTATTTTATGCTGTTGTACAGGGCGGGTGAGGAATTCGAAGTGGGTGACGTGTGGCGGCTGGTCAAGCAGGATTTCTGGATGCTGCTGTTGACCAGCATCGGTTTCACGCTCCTTTGCATTCCCGCTTTTCTCTTTTGCTTTTTCCCCGGCGTCTACGTGTCGGTCGCCCTGTTTCCCATCTTCACCATCCGGTTGGTAGAGCGGATCGGTTTTTGGGAGGCGGTCAGGCGGTCGTTTCAGTTGGTATCGGGGCGTTGGTGGCCCACCTTCGGCATCCTGATCGTGACGGCAATGATCCAGGGAATGATTGCGCTGGTGGTGGTATTGCCGTTTCTCATCGCCATGGGCGTGATGGGCATTCTCTCCGTCCAATCCGGGGAGACGCCCGCCGGGGGAACGTTCGCCCTGCTTTACACCATTGCCAATAGCCTCCAGGTGGTGGTTTCCCTGGTCTGCGGCTCCATCGTGGTGGTGGCGCTGGCTTTCCAGTACTTCAGCCTGGTGGAGGAAAAAGAAGGCGTGGGACTCCGGCAACGCATCGGCACGTTGGGTACGCAACCCAGCCCCCCCGAACGGGAGGAAGAGGACGAAAACTATTGATCCTGAACCAGGCAGTGGGTGGGCATTCGTTCGGTGGTCGCCCCGGTTTTGCTACCCAGCCGCTGACCGTTACTCAAACACCATCTCCCGTTGCCACTTGCCGCGCGGCTGGCAGTGCAGTTTCCAGTATTCTTCCGCAATCACGTCGGGGTCGTATTTGGTGCCGGGTTCCACCGACCCGCAAATGGTTACCGTGGCCACGTGAATGCCCGTCACTTCCAGTTCACCGCCCAGCGTGTAGGCCAGGCTGCGGATGCCGGCCTTGCCAATTGCCAGCGACGCGTAGGGAGGAAAAGGTTGCAGGGCGAGTCCGCCCCCGGTAAACAGAATGGTTCCCTTTTTCTGCGCCTTCATGGGGCCGATGACCTGTTGGGCGGCCACCAAGGCCCCCACCACGTTGACGCGAAACTCGCCGACCAGTTTCTCCGCGTCCAGTTCGGTGGGCTTGGCCGACACGAGCACCGCGGCGTTGTAAACCAGCACCTGCGTGGTGCCCAACTGCTGGTGAATCCGGGAGAAGGCGGCCGTAAGGGAATCCGCATCGGCCGCATCGGCGGGAAAGGAATGCGCCTCGATGCCCTCGGCCCCCAAGTCAGCCTGGTAGCGTTGCAAAGGTTCGACTTTGCGGGCCACCATGGCCACGACGTATCCTTCGCGGGCGAATCTTCGGGCTACCGCCAGCCCAATGCCGGGGCCGATTCCTACAATGGTACAAACGGGTTGGGTCATAAATCAGTGATTTGGTTTGGCTCGAACTGAATGAGAGGGTGCTGGGGCCGGTTTTGTTGGTTTGGTTAGTCACGAAAGCTTCCGAACCAACCGGCTTATGCTTCCGGTTTCGTCGAATCAACCCGGGCTTGTCGGTTGAGTGCCTCTTGCAGCAAGTTCTTCATGAAGGTTTTGCCGTATTCGATGGCTTCCCGGTCGGTCTTGAAACCATTTTTAAGGGACTGGGGGGAATGAAACGGATCGTCCGGATCGCCAGCGTAATAGTAGAGTTGGAAGTCGGCTTTCCGGCCGTAGCTTTTGTTCACCAACCCCAGCCAGATGTCGTATGCCACACCGTTGATGAAAATAGTCCGCTTGATGATCCGCATGGGGCGTTGGTTATGGTTATTCGTGGTTCGTCGTTGGTTTATTTGCCGTTTACTCAACAAGTACAAACCATCAACGAACCACCAAAGGTACTGGCTTTTGTCCTGAAATTCCGGACCCCGTCGAATTATCCGCAACGCGTTGGCCAGAGACTTACCCGGTTTGGCGGAGCAAAATTCCGGGGAGTCGGTCAATTTCCCGGATGTTCGTTATCTTTGTCGAAACCCGGCCTTCCTGCCAGATTGCCGGGTTACCCGGTATCACGCTTGCTCACGGAATGAAAGAAGACCTCAAACAGCACGTTCTCGCGGAAAATACCGCCGAAAATTTCCGGCTCCAATACGAAACGGTCATTGGCCTGGAGGTGCACGCCCAACTCCTTACCGAAAGCAAAGCTTTTTCTGCCGACGCCGCCCAGTACGGCAGCCTGCCCAACACCAACATCAGCGTGATCACGCTCGGACACCCGGGTACGTTGCCCAAGCCCAACAAGAAGGCCCTGGAATTCGCCATCCGGATGGGTCTGGCCTGCGGGGCGCAAATCACCCGCCACAACGTGTTCGCCCGGAAGAATTATTTCTACCCCGACTTGCCCAAGGGATACCAGATCACGCAGGACAAGACGCCCGTCTGCTGGGGCGGGGAGGTAATCATCAAGGTAAACGGGACGGAAAAATCCATTCGCCTGACGCGCATCCACGTGGAGGAAGACGCCGGTAAATCCATGCACCTGGCGGGAGAGGTGGATACGCTGGTGGATTTTAACCGGGCGGGCGTTCCCCTGATCGAAATTGTGTCGGAACCCGAAATGCGGAATTCCGACGAAGCCTACGCCTACCTGACCGAAATCCGCAAGCTGGTCCGCTACCTGGACATCTGCGACGGCAACATGGAAGAAGGATCGCTGCGCTGCGATGCCAACATCTCGGTGATGCCCAAAGGCAGCCAGGTATTCGGCACGAAGGTGGAAGTAAAGAACATGAACTCCATTCGGAACGTGCAGTGGGCCATCGAATACGAAATCGACCGCCAGATCGGGGTGATCGAAAACGGCGGACGCCTCATCTCCGAAACCCGCACCTTTGACGCGGCCACTGGGCAAACCTACGGCATGCGGACCAAGGAAACCATGAACGACTACCGTTACTTCCCGGAGCCGGACTTGAACCCGATCGTGGTGTCGGAAGCGTGGCTGGAAAGCATTCGGGTCGCCATGCCGCCCCTGCCCCGCGAATTGTACCTGCGGTTTGTCGGGGAAATGGGGTTGTCCGACTACGACGCCACCCTGCTCACCGACAGCAAAGACCTCGCCCTGTATTTCGAGGAACTCTGCCGCCACACCCCCAACTACAAGGCCGCCGCCAACTGGATCATGCAATCAGTGAAGTCGTACCTAAACGACCTGACCCTCCACATCCGGGATTTTCCGGTCTCCCCGTTCCGGCTGGCGGGCCTGATTGCCCTGGTGGACGATAAAAAGGTAAGCCACTCGGTGGCCGCCAAGGAGGTGTTTCCGCTGCTGATTGAGCAAGCGGACAAAACGGCGTTGCAGATTGCGCAGGAACAACACCTGATGCTGGAAGACAACCGCAACGAGTTGCAAGCAGTGATCGACGAAGTGCTGGCGAGCCATCCGCAAAAGGTGGCCGAGTACCGCAACGGCAAGAAGGGCTTACTGGGTATGTTCGTGGGTGAAGTAATGAAACGGACCGGGGGCAAAGCCGACCCCAAGCTCATCAGCGAATTGCTCATCAAGGCACTGGAAAACGGGACACCCGGGGAAAGCTGATTTTCTGGTTCCGGCAATTCGCCGCCGCTTCCATTTCACCCGATAGTTAAATCAAGCAATGAACATGAAAAAGACTCTGGTATTGATTGTCCTTACTTCCGGCTGGTTCTCGTGCAGTTCGGGCAATGGCCAGCCGGGTGCCGACGGTTTCCGCATCACCGGCAAGGTGAAGTTTTCCGATCCGGGGATGATCGTTCTGCAAAAGGCGGACAAGGCGGGCTTCCGGGGCGTGGATTCCGTGCGGCTGGGCAAAGACAATACGTTTGCCTTGAAAGGGACGCTGAACGAGCAGGGTTTTTACCGCCTCAACCTGTTCAACAAACAGAACATCCTCTTGGTACTCGACCAGGGAGAACAGGTGGACGTGACGGCCGACGGCAACGCCGAAAAGGGGGCGTTTGCCGTCAAAGGTTCGAAAGGGACGGACTACCTGCGGGAACTGAATCGTCTTCAGGAAGGATTCGAGGCCCAGACGGGCAAGTTGAAGGAAGACTTCGCGGCGGCGGCCCAGCAGCAGAACGAAGCCAGGCAGAAGCAAATCCAGGAGCAGTTCATGGGCATGCGCGCGGGACTCAGCACGTCGGCAAAAAAGCTGATTGACGAACACGAACCTTCCATCGTGAGCCTCTACGCCACCAACCTGCTGGACCCGGAGCAGGAGGCGGATGTAGCCTACCTGGTTGCCCTGGCCAAACGCTTCGGCAAGGAAGCGCCCCAGACGACCTACGCCAAAGACTTCATCGCCCAGATGAAGGAAATGGAAAAACGGCAGGCCTCCACTCCTTCCGTGGGCAAGGTGGCCCCCGACATCACCCTCAACAATCCGGAGGGCAAGCCCGTGCGCTTGTCGTCGTTGCGCGGCAAGTACGTGCTGATCGACTTCTGGGCTTCGTGGTGCGGCCCCTGCCGGCAGGAAAATCCCAACGTAGTGCGGATGTACAACCGGTTTAAAGACAAGGACTTTGAAATTTTCGGCGTCTCGCTCGACAAAGAGAAGGACAAGTGGCTGGCCGCCATCAAAAAGGACCAGCTCACCTGGACGCACGTATCCGACCTGAAGTTCTGGGAATCCGCCGGCGCGCAGGCTTACCAGGTCCAGGCCATTCCCGCCACTTTCCTGATCGACAAGACCGGCAAGATCATCGCCAAAAACCTGCGGGGCGAAGCCCTGGAACAGAAGCTGGCGGAAGTGCTCAAATGAGGCATTGTTCCTGGTTTGTTTCTCACCCAAGCAATCGCAAACGACGCCTAAAATTCTCCCGAGAAGTGCGTTTCCAACGTTCACCAACGCATCCATCGATGCAGTGCACCGACGCTACTCGTAAACTCATTTACCCATAAACGCCCTTACTCAGTTGAGAGTTGCGATCATTGGCTGCGGGAACATGGGAATGGCCTACGCCAAGTCCTTTTTGCAGTACGATTTGGTAAAGAAGGAAAACCTGCTGTTGGTCGAGAAGAACACCGAGCGGATGGAAGCCCTGCGCGGCTTCAACGCCGGCGTGGTCACCGGCGTGATCGACGAATCGGTGGGGAGCTACGACCTGCTCATCCTGGCCGTGAAGCCGCAGGATTACGGCACCGTACACCCGATCCTGCGCGAAGTAATCCGCCCCGGCCAACTGGTGCTTTCCATCATGGCCGGCATCTCGATGGATTTGCTCCGCACCACGCTTCGTCACCCGCTCATTATGCGGGCCATGCCCAACTCGCCTGCCCTCATTGGCATGGGTATGACGGCCTTCGCCGCCGCTCCCGACCTGGACCTAAGCCAGGTACGCCGGGTGGAAAACCTCATCAACGCGACCGGCCGATCGGTTTTTCTGGAAGAGCGCCTGCTGGACGCCGTGACCGCCCTGAGTGGCAGTGGTCCCGCTTATTTCTTTTACCTGGTGAAGGC
>JACMKY010000273.1 GCA_014379925.1 Cytophagales bacterium
CCAGGCCCGGTTTTCCTTGCCGGGGTCAATGTCAACGACTTTGTAACTGTAGTCGTAGCTGGTCGGGTCGTACTTGTAGAGCGCGACCGTTTTGCCCGGTTTCAAGGTGCCCGAGATGCTAATCGTGTTGGCCTTGCGTCCTAGGGTGGTCGGCGCAATCATCCAGCGCCGGGCGTCGTGGTAACGCTGCTCTTCAAACACCATTTCAATCCGCCGTTCGTTGCGGTACCGTTCCTTCAGGGCCGCCCCTGTTTCGGTCAGGGCGGGCATGCCGGCCCGGAAGCGAATTTTGTTGAGCCACGTGCGGGCCTCCGCGTCCTGCCCCAGTTCGAGGAGGGCTTCGGCGTAGTTGAAAACGGCCTCGGTGTACCGGAAAAACGGCCAGGGAACCTGCTGGAAGGTATTCTGGTCGACAATGGCCGGGTTGGGATCGATAAACTTACGCATGTAATACCCCGTGTAGCTCCCGTTCCAATCTTCCACCGTGCTCTTGCGCGTATCCAGGCCAGGCGCCACCACTTTGGCCCCCGACGCGTTGGTGACCTCGTACTGACCGGTCTGAATCTGATTGGCCGGATCTTTGGCGGCTACGTCGGCGGTGCGGGGCTTCCAGGGTGCCCCGTCGTATAGAATCGAGCTATACAAACGCGGGTCGCGGTTGGCGTAGGGCGTGGAGGCCTTCGCCGGATCACTCCAGCTAAACTTAGAGCCATCCATCATTTCGTAGTCATCCACCAGCAACGAAACGGGCGTGTTGCCGGCCCAGTTGTGGTACCCATTCGGCCCGTTGAACAAGCCCTGCTGGCCGCCCGCTTCCTGCTGCCCATTGATAAACGAACGGGCGAAGATGACGTCCTTCTCCCCCCCATTCCGCGACAGCGCGATGTTCATGTAATTGGCCGTGCCCTCGGCCTGCGCAGCCGGAGCCGTCAGGTTAAGCAGCGCCCCGTAGGCGGTCAGATCGAGCACCGCTTTGGAGGCATCTCTCGCTTTCTGCCAGCGCTCGGTCCGGTTACCACTCACGTAGCCCAGTACTTCCGGCTTGGCAAACGCAGCGTGGGTCGTCGACTTGCTCTTGGCCGTGGTGGCGTCGTACAAATCACTGGCAGCGTAGGTAAGAATCCGCGATTTCAGCGCCAGTGCTGCGGCTTCGTTGGCCCGGCCTTTTGCCAGTGACTTTCCTTTCAGCAGCGTAGCCGCTTCATCGCAGTCTTTCACGATAAAGTTGATGCACTCCTCCATGGTGTTCCGAACCACCGTATAATCGGCTTGCCCCAAGTCATACGGTTTGTCGACGAGCGGAACCCCGCCGTAATACCGCACCAACTGATGGTAAAAGTACGCCCGCATAAACTTGGTTTCCCCCTTTAACCGATCCACCATGCCGGGGTTGGTAAACTGCGGAGTTTCCAGGTTTTGCAGCGCCAGGTTACAGGCCCGGATGCGCAGGTACATCTGGTTCCATTCAAGGGTCGCATTAACCCAGCCTGGATCGGCCGGGTTGGTACGCGACTCGGTAATGGTGGTGATGCCCCGTCCCGGGTGCGTAAAGATGGCTTCATCGGTCAGCGACGCGAGTTGCTGCTCGTTGAAACCACCCTGACCAAATCCATTGTAAATCCCGGTGACGAAGGCCTCCGCCAGGGATGCATCCGCCCAGACCGCCGATCCAGCGACCTGATCCAGCGGTTGGGTGTTTACAAAATCGTCATTGCAACCCGTCACGGCAATCGATGCCACGATCAGAGTCAAACTTAGGGTTTTAAATTTTCGTATCATGTCGGGTAGGTGTTAGAAGCGAAGGGCCAAACCGGTGTTTACGATGCGCGACTGGGGGTAATACTGCCCGGTTGCATTGTCTGCCTCGGGGTCGTACGAACCTAGCTTATTGACGATCGTCAGCAGATTCAACGCGTTGACGTACAACCGCAGACTGCTGATACCCACTTTCGTGCTAAGGTTTTCCGGAATGGTATACCCCAGTTCGAGGTTTTTCAGCCGGATGTAATCGGACGAACGCAACCAGTACGTGTTGCCCCCCGAATAGTACTGGTCGCTCCGGTTGGCAATCCTGGGATGAACGCTGCTGGGGTTATCGACCGTCCAGCGGTCCGTGTAGATTTCCTGCAGGTAATTGCCAATGTTGCCCGATTCACCCAGGCTGATGTACTGCTGCGCGCCGGCCGCCCCTTGAAAGAGCACGGCGAGGTCGAACCGTTTGAACGAAGCCGTGATGTTCATGCCGCCCTGAAACAGCGGCAGGTTAGTCCGGTTGTTTCGTACCCGGTCATCGGGCGTGATTTTGCCGTCGCCGTTGAAGTCCTTGTACTTCATGTCGCCGGGGCGAAGGTTCTTGACAATGGCCGAGTAATCGAGGCCTTTGGCGTCAATGTCAGCCTGATCTTTGAACACCCCGTCGTACTCGTACGCCACATAGGTGTTGATGGGGCGACCCGTCGAACGCTGCCAATCGGGCGCACCGGGTGCTTCGTCCCAGAACAGAATCTTGTTTTGAGCATAGCCCCCGTTGACTCCCACGCTGAACTTCAGCCCGCCCGCCTGTCCGTTGTACGAAACCTGCCCATCGAAGCCCTTGTTACGGACTTTCCCGATGTTTTCGGGCGGTAAAACCAGGCCCGTCGTCCGGGGAACCGACGCGTTCCGG
>JACMKY010000274.1 GCA_014379925.1 Cytophagales bacterium
GCGTTCACCAAAGCCAACCCGTAGAAGATCAGCGTCGCCGGTGCCACCAGCACCGGTGCCCGTTGCAGGAGGGCGAAGATGAAAATGCCCCCCGCCACCAACGGAATGGCCAGGTTCACCAACAACCGCCGGGACGTACTGTCCCAGATTTTCTGCCCCCGCTTCTTGGCTTGCCGCGTGGTGAAATACACGGCCAGGGCCAGGGACGGAATCAACACACCCAACGCGTCGGCGAAAAAGAAAGCGTACGTCCGCGACGTCAAGGGAACGTATTTTCTTTCGGACCAGTCCATACCCAGGTACCAGTACGCCACGCCCGCTCCGATGAGGGCGAACACGCCCGCGAAGATGCCCGAAAGCCCGCTCAGCGAGATGAACCGCGAAGATCGTTCCATCAGCGAGCGAATCTCGCGCAACTCTTCCAAAGGCGTATTGCTGGTTTCCATCCGGAGAATGATAATTTCTAAAGTACTTTGTGGTGCAAAGTTAATGACGGAATGTTGAAAAGCAAGCGAGGCGCTGAAAAAGTTTTGGTGAGCTTGATCCGGGGGCGGTGCGTTAAGTGCGAAGCAGGGTACTGAAACAGGAAACATCATTTCGACCCTTCAACCATTGATTGCGAATCAACGCTGGACTGCTTACTATCCGCGTTGGTCCAACGCCAGATACGTCTCCCACAGGGCATTGGCAGTCATTTGCAGGGCGGTTTCCCGCAAATGTTCACTGGTGTCCGTGCTTCGGTGGTAATGTTGGAAGAGCGGTGCTTCGGCCAGAATTTCGTGCAACGTCTGGGCATCTACGTCAAATTCCTGCGCCCGGTAATAGTGCTGGGCCACTGCCACGTCTTTCCCCGAAATGCAGGTAATCGTGAAGGCCTCGGTCAAGCCCGCGCGCCGGAAACTGACGTGGTCGGCAGTACGGGTCAGAATCTCGTCGTAACGGCCGGTGGGAATCTGCATCCGCCCGCATTGCCGCTCCAGTGCTTCCAGCAAAGCTCCTTCCGATTGAGCATCGAGCGGCCAGAAAGCCAACCGATCGCCCATTCCGACCATTTCCAGGTTGAACAGTCCCTTCATTCCCCGGTAGCCGTGTTCCTCCAAATAGGCTCCGGAGCCCTTCAAGCCGTTTTCTTCCTCATCAAAAAAGAAAAATTGCAAGCCCAAATGGTTACCAGAATAATTCCGGGTCCTCCGAACCAGTTCGAGCGCTACCGCAATGGCCGAAGCGTTGTCGTTGGCGCCGGGCGACCCGGGTACGACGTCGTAGTGGCTGCCAATGCCGACGAAGGAATCGGTTTTGGCCTTCACAAAAAGATTCGTTCCCGTTTGGTAGCGATGCAATTGGTAAGGCACCCGCCAAGCCTCCAACCTGGAGCGGATGATCCGCAATCTTGCTTCGTCAGACTTTCCTTCCAAGTCTTTGACCAACTTGAGCAGCATACGGTAGACAGCAATGGTTACCTCGAAACGACAGACGGAAGAACAAAATTTTCAATTTATTTTTTATTAGATTTATACAATTTATTACCAAGCAACATACTTAAAAAAGTGGCTTCTCAACGCCGCTTAATTCGCCTCGAATAAATCTAATTAGAGCGCCTAACGTACCACGCGGTAACCACCCTTGCCGTTGGCGTTCCCCGGGTTTCCCGACGGCAAGGAACGATTTACTGGCTGACACAAACCGTTCCAACGTACCAATTAAAATATTTCATAGATCAAAAACCCCTTTTAACGGGTAATTTAGGCCTTTTTGTCTTGTCAAACGGAGCATCGGTGGTTTCCGGTTTTAATCGCATCCGGCTCCCCACCGGAAAGGGAAGTGTGCACGGGCTAACCAGGGGCGGGCAATTCCCCGAAATTTTACAAACCCGACAGGGCGCCCGGACCGCGCACGGCCCTTTTCGAAAAATAAATTTGCGCGAATCGAAAAACCTTTTCTACCTTTGTACCGTGCAAAGCAATCATTGGAAATGCACAAATTAACCATGACACTCATTCACTCCTATCGCAAACCACAAACGAAGCGGGCGCTGCTCATACCGGGCAGTAATGGCCGCTTCTGTGGGACGGATCTAATCCGTTCGGGTTCGGACCGCCGCGGCGGTAGGGCGTGGAAGGAGGGTACAATGACGTAGGCACTGTATCACCCCCGTACCCCAGGCGAAAGCCCGAACCCACCCCCGGTTCGGGCTTTTTTCTTTTTGTTCAATCCACAACGCTTACCCCAATGAAGTTCAACGTCTCTACTGCGGCGGCCCAATCCCGCAACGCGGTCACCAACCACGAAGGCGCTCGAGCCTACGCGTTGACGCCCGCGCTCGAACTCTACACCGCCGTGGTGACGGCCGCGCTGAGCGACCAGTTCTACGAAAAAGCGGACGGTCGCCTGGCCCGCCTCCGCGCCCTGATCGCCAAAAACGATCCGGTGTTCGTGGCGCAACTGGCGGTCTACGCCCGGGAGCAGATGCACCTCCGCACGGTACCGCTGGTGCTGGTGGTTGAGCTGGCCAAAATCCACAACGGCGACAACCTGGTGAGCCGCCTGGTGGCCCGCGTGGTGCAACGCGCCGACGAAATCACCGAGTTGCTGGCTTACTACCAACTGGCCAACGAGCGGAAAGGCGCCAAGAAACTGGGCCTGCTTTCCAAGCAGATGCAGAAAGGATTGGCCCTGGCGTTCAACCGGTTCGACGCGTACCAGTTCGCCAAGTACGACCGCCAAACGGAAGTAAAGCTCCGCGACGCGCTCTTCCTGGTGCACCCGAAGGCGGCCTCCGCCGAGCAGCAATCCCGGTTCGACCGGATCGCGAACGGTACGCTGGCAACGCCCTACACCTGGGAAACCGAGTTGTCGGCGCTGGGTCAGCGGACGTTCGAGCACGAGGCGGCCAAGCAGGCGGCTTTCCGTGTCAGGTGGGAAGAGCTGATCGACAGCGGCAAACTGGGCTACATGGCCTTGCTGCGGAACCTGCGCAACTTGCTGGAGGCCCGGGTGAGCCAACTGCACGCCGCCAAGGTGGCCCGTCGGCTGGCCGATGCCCGCGAAGTGGCGAAGTCGAAGCAGTTGCCGTTCCGTTTTCTGTCGGCCTACCGCGAGGTAAAGCCGGTGGTTTCGCCGAACGCGACCCTGATCCTGACGGCGCTGGAAGCCGCCGTTGCCACCAGCGCGGCCAACATCCGGGGCTTCGATGCCGACACCCGCGTGCTGATCGCCTGCGACGTGTCGGGCTCGATGCAGAAAGCGATCTCCGCCAAGAGCACGGTGCAGAACTACGACATCGGCTTGATGCTGGGCATGCTGTTGCAGTCGCGCGCGCAGTCGGTGGTCACGGGAATCTTCGGCGACACGTGGAAGGTGATCAACCTGCCGCAGCGCAACGTGCTGGCCAACGTGGGTGAATTGCACCGCCGGGAAGGGGAAGTGGGTTACGCCACCAACGGCTACCTGGTGATCAAAGACCTGATCGCCCGGAAACTGACCATGGACAAAGTAATGCTCTTTACCGACTGCCAGTTGTGGAACAGCCAGGGATCGGGAGAATCCATCCCGGTACTGTGGGATCACTACCAACGAATCGCTCCCCACGCCCGGCTCTACCTGTTCGACCTGGCGGGCTACGGCAACGTGCCGGTGCGGGTGGTGGGCAACGTAAGCTTCGTCGCGGGCTGGTCCGACAAGGTGTTCGACGTGCTGGCGGCCATCGAAAACGGTGGCTCGGCCCTGACGGAAATCGGGAAGGTTGATTTGTGATTGGGTGGTTGAGTGAGTAAGAAGTTTTGAATACAATCACTCAATCATTCGATGAGAAGGGTGTCGTAGAAGAGCGTTACTTCGACTGAGGATCGGCGGGTCGGGAGTTCGAATCTCCCCTTTCTCTCTGACAGTTCACCCGGAGAAAGTAGCTCAGGGGTAGAGCAGCAAATGTGCGCTTTTCGCTTGTTACCCCTTTTATTCATTGAGTGAGTAAATCAGTTGGTCAATCAAAAACATTGATTGTATGGAAAACGCAGATTTATTAAAACCCGCTTTGCGCAAACGGCAGAAAAGGCGCGACAAGCGACTAGCCGAGGAGTTGATTGAGTGCTACCGTTCCGGCTGGCGGGTCAAAACGTCGAAGGGTTACCGAAAGCAACTCCGGCAAAGCCAGTTTGAAAGGGCGAAACACCAGGAAGGCATGAAGGAAATGCACGGCGGAGGCAGAAAATTGATGACCGACAACCTGGAGCCGCTCATCCGGTACTTACGGTCTAACGTTGGGCAACACTGGGACAAGGTGTATTCAAACTTAAGCAACAAGCTGGACAAGAGCTCCGTAACGGGTCTGCACGTTTTTCAGCACCTCACCGATTTCGTGCACACGAAAGTGATCCTGGAAAACCGGAAAGTGTACCCGGCTGATCTGAGCTGGTGTCGACGGGGTTCGACGGAATTGGTTTCTCACGAAAAATGGCCTTCGTTCTACGTCCATCCGAAAAGCGGCGTGTTGATGGAAGCCAAATCCAAACGTGAGTGAGGGATTATACAAGTCCGATTACAATTACTCAATCAATGACCAACCTGGGTGCCGTAGGCAAGGATTTCTTCGTCTGCTAACCGTTATGAGCCTTGCCGCTTGTCGCCCCAGTCTCAATGCTTGGAAGTGCGCCGGAGTTGGAGAGCCGGGACGGACTGTAAATCCGTTGCCTTCGGGCTGAGCAGGTTCGATTCCCGCCGCTTCCACCCATTCGCCCGTAGCTTAACCGGCTCAAAGCACTACCCTTTTAAGGTAGGTTATATCGGTTCAAATCCGATCGGGCGAACCACAACACTACTACAATGACCCTGAAAACCGAACCTTACTTGCTTCAACGGGAAAGACTCCCCCCCGGAAGCGGCTCTTGCATCATCGCGCAGTACGACGACGAATGGGTGGTGGTCTACCAAGCTTATAAACCGTCAATTGCGGCATGGGCCACCCAAAACGGGAGACTAGGCGGGGACGACTTCAGCTTTAACCGGATGAGTTGGATCAAACCCAACTTCCTGTGGATGATGTTCCGATCCGGGTGGGCGACGAAAAAGGACCAGGAATCGATTTTGGCGATCCGAATAGCGCGAAAAAATTTCGAATGCCTGCTGCGGGAAGCGGTTCACTCCTCCTTCATCCCGGCCATTTACGGCGACCAAGAAACGTGGAAACGAGCCTTGGCATCGTCCGAAGTGCGCCTGCAGTGGGATCCGGATCACGATCCTTTCGGTCATCCCACCGAACGAAGGGCCATTCAGGTGGGATTGAAGGGTAGCTTACTCCGAAGCTTTGCCACCGACTGGATAGTGGACGTCCAGGACATTACGCCCTTCGTGGCAAGTCAGAAAAAGCTGTTGGTATCCGGCCAATTACCAGCGCTGCAAGTCCCGGTGGAAGCCGTTTACCCAATGCAAGACCAGGAACTGAGAAGAGCCATCGGAATAAATTACCCTTGACCATTCGCCCGTAGCTTAACTGGCTCAAAGCACTGCCCTCTTAAGGCAGGTGATATCGGTTCAAATCCGATCGGGCGAACCGGACACTGACGTGACAATCGCCCGTAGCTCAACGGAGAGCAAAGCCGCCGGGGGCGGTCGTGGTTTGCTAAACCAATGGTTCGGTCATCCGAATGCGTTTCGAATACGCGGTTCTCCGCCAGTAGTGTCCATTATTTCACCCCAATATTCCTGTTCCAAACTATGCGACCCCGAAGACTGCCCCTCCCCTTCTCCCCCCGGCCGGAGCGCCGCGCGGAGAACTGGCGGCGGTACAACCGAATGCCGCTCGTTGGGCGGTATCCGGCCGAACCGCCTTAGGTACACTTACTCCAATAGCCTTTGGTACAATGGGAAAATCTAAAAAGA
>JACMKY010000275.1 GCA_014379925.1 Cytophagales bacterium
ACCAACCCCTAAAAACCAGTCGCCGATTGGCGGTGGGCAGTGCGCAATCAGGTTGTAGCACCGCCTGTTCGACGGACCTCTTTGGTTGACAGCCAACTTCCCTTAAATGGATAGCAGTGAAGAGATGCGTGAGGGTAGTCCGGATGACTTTCCGCCGGAGCATTACCGGCAGTAAGCGTCCAGCAATTGTTTTTCGAGTCCTCGTTTTCGGGCGCTGGCCGCCATTCGCTTCAGGATCGGGGCGATCCACGTGAAGAAACCCGGCAGCGCCGAATCGCCCATCTCACTGACGAGGGCGATGGTGGCCAGGCTTTTCGGGATGCCCTGCCCGTTGGTTTTGCCATCCCGGGCCAAGCCGTACATGATCCGCAACATCCTTTCGGCCCCCTCGTGACCGGGATTGAATTCAATCCGGAAGCTGATTTCTGCGCTGGTTGGGTTGTAGAAACGGTGCAGGGTCCCGGCGGGTACCGTACATTCCTGACCGGGTTGGAGCAGGCAATTTTTATCCGCCAGTTGCAAGCCCAGCGCGCCCTTGATTGCCACGAACTTTTCGTCGTAAGCGGTGTGACAGTGCAGCGGGTTGCTACCGCCGGGCATCAAAGTGAGTAGCATCTCGGTCACTTGACCGTTGGTTTCGGCGGCGGTTTTGACGAAGGTAACCGTATCCTTGAAAATGGGGTTGACAATAGTTCTTTCCACGGGGTTGTTTGGGGGTTGATTGACCAACGGCAACGGACTTCAGCGCGCGGATTGGTCGGGTTGACGGATAAGTTGTAAAATGGGCGATGAACGCGACGGCGCTCCGGTGGGCAGCAGTCCTTTTCACGGCAGTGCGTTGGGTGGTGATTGATGCTCAACCAAGCGAGTGCAAACCTACCGCCGTCCCAACGGCGGCGAAATGGTACTTTAGGACTAATCTTGGTGGCCCGGGGTAACGAGGGGAGGTTTTGTTGGGTCAACTGCGCACCCAACCGGATAAGCAATACGCTGTTAGACAATGAATTGAAAAAACGAAATCCCTTGGGCAATGTCTCGCGTAGCCTTATCCTGCCATTCCACTCACCGTGGCCACCGGCCGGGTACGCGGGTCCTTTCCGGGGCGAAAGGCAGGCCCGTCCGGTTGGGCCCGTCTGGAATATAGTATTTAAGTACCATTTCCCCGGTGGGATTAAAAGGAGAGGTTTGCGTCCGGAAAACGACGGCTGCCCGTTGGGCACCAACGCCCGCGCATTCATTCACCCAAAAACACCAAAAAAAATGAGAACCAAAAAATGGCTCGTTGCCCTGCTTTTCACCGTTGCCTCCGGATGGGCACCCATCCAGGCGCTACCCAGCCCCGGGAACCCGCCGCGAACCAAATCCAATACGCTGGAAGAAGAAATCGCCCGTCACCTGAGTGACGTTGCCCTGCCGAAGCAGTTCAAGGGAGGCGTCGTGGTTATCAGCTTCACGGTGGACGAATGGCATCGTTTGCGAAACCTGATTGTCCATACCGCCGACGCGTCGCTGAATACCTGCCTGGCCGCCCGGTTGGCAGGCAGTGCAATCAGTGCGGTGGATTTCAAAAGGGAAAAAGGAAAACCCTACCTGATGAAGCTTCGGATCCGGGTGGTTTAAGCCGGCCCCGCGTCCGGACGGCCGCCGGGCAAAGCGTGGGTTTTTTGTTTAACAAACAATGCTTATCATTGGGAAACAAGGGTGCCGACCCGAAGAAACCAAACAACCTGAATCGAATGGAAGAAGCAACGCAGGTAAGCCGGATCGAAGATGAGATTCAACAGACGAGTTGGCGAAACCAGCTTTCCAAAACCGGCATCAATCTGATCTACACGGGAATTTGGTTGAAATCGGTCCACAGCGACTTCTTCAAGAAATTTGGGGTAACCCATCCGCAACACAACCTGCTCCGAATCCTGCGGGGTCAAAAACAGAAACCCATCAGTGTCAATCAGATCAAGGAACGGATGATGGACAAGTCCTCCAACGTATCGCGCATCACCGAAAAGTTGCAGAAGAAGAAGCTGATTGAATGCCGCCCTTCCGAAACCGATAAAAGGTCCGTGGATGTGGTCATCAGCCAAAAAGGATTGGAGTTACTGAGCAACATTGATCTCAGCGTCCACGAAATCAACGACCAGTTGACCCACCTTGAGCCCAGCGAGTTGATGGTGCTGAATTTGTTGCTCGACAAAATCAGGAATCCCAAACCAAGCCGTTAACCGGAGTTTAGTTACACCCTACCCCGCTTTTCGTTCGTTGATCGCGTGAATGGGGGTTATTTTGTCAATTTATGTGTACGTACACTTATATTTTGCGCGCAAGATTTCTCTCTTAGGCCTCAAAAAGCGTTATTTTGCCAAAATTAAAGCCCATACTGCTTGCACAAAATCAAAATACCGCGTAATATCGCGCATTATTTAAGTGTACGTACACACAGTTTGTTGTTTGTTGTCAGCAAAGCTTTATAAAGCTTTTTCGGTGGCAAGCCGGATTCCGGACGTTCCGGATCGGATGGCGTTCGGATCGAAACGTCATTCAGCGGCGCCACCCGGTGACCTTTGTTCCGAATCGGTTTTAGAGGTCAACCACCGGCTGTTTCCGTTGCCACTACTTTGGAATTGGGCGCGTGAAACCGGATTCGGGCAGCTGTTTTGCCCGCTTTTCCATCCATTCGATCGCCTGGCCAGCATCGCCGCCGACCGTTGATCTTCGGAGGCCGCCAGGGGATTCCTGGGAAACATTCGCCTCAAACCCATTCCATTGCTATGCGTACCACCTTGTCCAACTGGCCCGTCACGGAACACCCGTTCGGTCAGCCCTTCGAACACTTGTCCGAAAAACACCCGGGGAAAAGCCCGGCCTCGGAAATGGTCTTCCGGAACGGAGGCGACGACGAAGCACTCAGCCTGCGGCTCATCGAAAAACTTTTCCCCGCGTGGGTCATCGTCCAATGCGACAACCAACACCGCATCCAGTTCATCAGCGCCAACAGTGCCGAATTTTTCGGGTACTCGCCGGGGGAACTGAAACGCAAGCGGTTTGATGATTTCCTGGCCCATCTGCACCCGGAGGACTTGAGCCCTTACCTGCGCGTCCGACAAAAAACGGAGGATGTGTTGAGCAACCTGGAAGTGTACGAAATACCCGAATACCGTTTCGTTTTGAATTACCGGTTGAGGCGGGGAGATGGCACGTACTTCCACCTCCACGTTGAGCGAATCTTTCTGCCCATCTCCCCTTCCGAGTACGACAGTTTCATCCTGTTTAAGGACGTGACGGGCGAAAAGCCCTTCGGTCAAGTGCAGCTGGAATGGTACCGGTCCTTGAACGGCGCCTACCGGAAAATCGGCAGCTACGCGCCCTTGGGAGCGGCCCAACGCTTGACTCACCGGGAAATCGAAGTGTTACAACTCATCAAAGAGGGTCGCAGCAGCAAGGAAATAGCGGGGAAACTGTTCATCAGCATCAACACCGTTCGCAACCACCGCAGTCGTCTTTTCGAGAAAACCGGCGCCAAAAACATGGTGGACCTGCTCAACGCAGTTGATACTTTGGTTCCCGCCGAAAGTTTGTTGAATTAGGGCGTGTTGACAATCGGATGAAGATAAAATTGATCCGCAATTTTGTCCAACGCGACCGCACGGCAGCAACCAGGCGTCTCCGGCCGACCGCCGGAACGCCGAACTTCCGTAAGGAACGCCGCGTCCGCTGCGAAGGCGGACCGGCTACGAAATTACGGACCGACAATGGCAACGATGGGCCCACTTAGTGCCCGGCAAAGGCCGCGGCCATTCCTGCACCGATGGCCGCGATGGGCAACGCGAAAAAAGCGTTCAGCCGGACGCGGGCCGTCATGAAAACAAGGAAGGCCGTGCTCAGGGCCAGCATCAGAGGCAACCAAGGCAAACGCACTCACTATCGGGGAGCCAATGATGGGGTTGGGTTGGGCAGCAATCTCCGGCAAGCGAAACCTTGCCAGGAATGGATCGTCAGGAAAGGCTACCGGGTACCGTCCGCAGAAGCACTTCATTTCCTCCGCCCTAATACCCCTCCTTCTCGTTGGGAAAATCGCGGCTTTTCACGTCTTCCACGTAGTGATGAATGGCGTCGAGCATAATTTGGTGCAGGTCGGCGTAGCGACGCAGGAAACGGGGCTTAAAGTCCTTGGTGAGACCGATCAGGTCGTGCAGCACCAGGATCTGACCGTCGGCCCCGCCGCCCGCCCCGATTCCGATGGTTGGAATGCGGAGTTCGGCGGACACTTTTTCGGTCAGCGCGGCCGGGATTTTCTCCAACACGATGCCGAAGCAGCCGCAGGCTTCCAGCAAATGGGCATCCGCCACCAGTTGATTGGCCTCCTCGTCGTCTTTGGCCCGCACGGTGTAGGTGCCGAACTTGTAGATGGATTGCGGGGTGAGTCCCAGGTGGCCCATCACGGGGACGCCCGCGCTCAGGATGCGCACGACCGATTCCTTGATCTCCACCCCGCCTTCCAGCTTCACGGCGTGCGCGCCGGACTCCTTCATGATGCGGATGGCCGAACGGAGGGCTTCCGAGGAATTTCCCTGGTAAGAGCCGAAGGGCAAGTCCACCACCACGAACGCCCGCTTGACGGCCCGCACCACCGCCCCCGCGTGGTAGATCATCTGGTCGAGGGTGATGGGCAACGTGGTTTCGTGGCCCGCCATCACGTTGGAGGCCGAATCGCCCACCAGGATGATGTCCACGCCAGCGGCATCCACAATTTTCGCCATCGAATAATCGTAGGCGGTAAGAGCGGAGATTTTCTCGCCCCGCCCTTTCATTTCCAGCAAGATGTGGGTGGTGATCCGCTTGATCTCCGGTCGGTGGACGGACATGGTAGAGGTTACAGGTTGGTGGGTTACAGGTTACAGGTTGCAAGTTACAGGTTCTGAAGGTTGGGTAATGGGTTATGGATGGGAAGCTACTGATTACCCTGTTTACAACCCAACATTGGAGTCCATAACCTGCAACCCACTTCACTTCTCAAACAACCAAGCTTCCGGGTTGAGGCGGTCGAAGTTTTTCCAGATTTGAAACTGAAGTTGGGACACCCCGTCCTTGTCGGTAAACACCTCGCCCAGGGCGTCCTTGACCTTCACTTTCTGTTGTTCCTGCACGCTTATCCGGCTCAGGTTGGTGTAGACGGTGATGTAATCGCCGTGTTGGACGACTACCATCTGGTGCAGGCCCGGAATGGAAGCCACCGAAATCACTACCCCGTCGTAGACGGAACGAACGATTTCGCCCTTGTTGGTTTGGATGTTGACGCCCTTGTTTTCCAGGTAAACCCCTTTGAGCACGGGGTGCTCGTGCTGACCGAACTTGCCGGAGATAAAACCGGACTTCACCGGCCAGGGCAGTTTGGCCTTGTTGTTGGCGAATGAGGAAGCGAGGGCGGCCGTTTCGGGCGTCAGGGCGATGGCCGTTCGCTCGGCCGTTTCTTCGGCGGCGGTAGCTTCCTCGCGGGTCCTTTCCCGGCTGGCCCGGCGCGCTTCCGCCGCCTTGCGGATTTCTTCCTCTACCAGGTCCGTGAGGAGTTTTTCCAGCCGGTTGACGGCCTTTTCACTGGCGGCCAGTTCATCCCTCAGCTGGCTTTCCTGCTGGCTCAACTGCTCGACCACCTGGCTTTGCTTCAGTTTGAGCGACAGCAACGTTTGGTTCTCGTCCACTTGCGAATCCAGCAGTTTTTGTTTTTCCTGCTTTTTCACGTCGAACTTCCGGCGCTGGGTGTGGAGGGCAATCCGGATCTTCTCCACCTGCTTGACCTGTTTCTGGCGGGCAACCGAATACTGTTGCAAGTATTTGAAGCGCATGGCCATTTGGGTAAACGTGGGGGCCGAAAACAGGAAAAGCATTTTGCTGTAGCTGGTGGTGGCCTTGGCGGCAGCGTAGACCATGGCGGCGTACTCCTTCCGGAGGTTGGCCAGGTCGCGTTCCATGGCGGCGCTCACCTGGAAAAGTTCGCGCACTTCCCCGTTCAGGATCTGCACTTCGCCGGCAATGGAATTGATCACTTGCGTGCGGCTGGCAATCTGCTGTTGAAGGGCGCTCAACTGGCCGATGTTGGCTTCCTTTTGCTGGGAGGTTTCTTTCAGGATCTGATTAGTCTCGGCGATCTTTTTCAGGTTCTGCTTCTTTTCCCGCTCCAGCTGCTGCTTGTTCTTGGGCAGCCTGCCGGGCGACAATTCGTTCTGGGCGTAACTAGCCGACGTCACGCCCAACAGCAGGACCAGCACCAACGAACGGAGGCCCGATGCAAAAAAGACTTCCCCGGGGCGGAAGTCTTCGAGGGTCGACGTGATTGAGGGGATGATCCGCCACCGCATCCGCAACAGGTTATTTCTCATACCGCTTCGGGACATTGAACGGAAACTTCAATTCTTCACGGGTAAGTTCGGCCTTGTTGGTTTCAATCGAAATGAGCACGTTGCGGTTCTGCTGGTTGGCATCGTACTTCAGGTTGACCGCGTTGGCGTTGGGAAACACGTACCGGTCGAGCGGTCCGAAATTGGCGTAGGTCAGGGTAAGGGCGTTGTTGGTGCCCCGGTCCGTCAGCCGTACCTCCTCCAGCTTCTCGTTGTCCACCCGGATAAAATACGTTACCGACAGGTTTCCCTCGTTGTGCTTCAGTACGTACTGGTTGCCCTTTTTCACTCCCCGGCGGTGGGCCGGTTGGAAGGGCAGGTTTCCCAGGACGAGGGATTGCATCACGTTGAAATTGATGGTGAACTTGAACTGGTCGCTGAGCGACTTGAAATCTTTGACGTAGGAATCTTTGCGAAGCCGGTCGATGACGTAGACGGAGTCGCGGGTGATGAGCGCCCGGAAACCCTCGATGCCTACCTTGTTGACCAGTAACCAGATGAGGCTGTCCTTCTTCATGCGAATGCTGACGGTCGCCGATTGTTCCTCGTTCTCCTCCTGGTAGTTAATCTTTGATTTGGAGCTGAAGTACTGAAAATCGACCTCGTTGATGGGCACCAGCAGGCTATCGGAAGTGGCTTCGGGAAGGGAGGTGGAGGGATTGGTGACGACCGGCGTTCTTTTACAGGCAAAAAAAAGGAGGAGCGCAAGGAAGACAAACGGGCTTTTACTGTTCATACAATTTTCCGGTCGTGATTTTCTTGTCCAGCGCCCCGCTGGTTTCTCCCATCTTTTTAGCCTTTTTCCACTGTTCGAGGGCTTTCTCCGTCTGGCCCAGCTGGTAGAGCACGTCGCCGTAATGTTCAACGATGGTGCCGTTTTCTTTGTTTCGTTCCGCGTTGATCTTCACGGCTTTCTCCAGCAGTTTCTGCGCCGCCGCGTACTCCTTGGCCACGTAGAGCACCCAGGCGTAGGTGTCCAGGTAGGTGGGGTCGTCGGGATGCTTATCGACGAGGCGTTTGCCCATCTCGCGGGCGCGCGACAAGTTTTCTTTCCGCAGCGAGAGGTAGTAGCTGTAGTTGTTGAGCACGTGGGCATTGTCGGGCTGGCCCTTCAGCACTTCCTCGTAGGCCTGGTCCGACATCCGGTGGTTGCCCGTGCCGTTGTAGGCGTCGCCCAGCAGCGCGTTGAATTCGTTGAGCAGGTCCAGGTTGCTGATCGCCAGGGTCTGGCCCTCTTCCAGCACCTCAGTGGCCTTTTGGTAATTCTTCTTGTTGAGGTACCCGATGCCGTTGAAGTAATAAAGTGTGGCCTGGTTAGGAAACATTTCCAGCGCTTTCCCGGAATGGGCCAGCAGGCTGTCCAGCTCGTTGAGTTCGGTATCCAGGCGGATGACGCGCTCCCAGACCTCGAACACGGACTGATCCAGGCGCACGGCGGCCGCGTAGCTGTCGCGGGCCCGGGCTTTCTGTTCCTTGAGCAGCAGCAGGTCACCGTAGAGGGCGTGTACCTTGGCATTGGCGGGGTGCAGCCGAACCATGGTTTCGGCCAGTTTCAGCGCCCGGTCCTTGGAATCGGCGTCGGTGAGGCGGCCCGCGTACCCCGCCAGGACGCTCACCTTCGTGTCGGCGTCGAGGTCGGGATTGGCGAAGGCCAGTTCCAGTTCCCGTTGCGACTTCTGAGCCTCACCCCGGCTGCGGTATACCTCCGAGAGCACCAGGTGAGCCTGGGCGTTTTCGGGATTGGCGGCCACGATCTCCTCCAGCAGCGGCACGGCTTTTTCCACGCGGTTGTTGGCGATGAGCAACTCGGCCAGCATAATCTTGGGACCCACCTCGCCGGGTTGCTCCCCGATCAGCCGCTCCCCCTCCCGGACGGCATCGTCCACCTTGTTTTGTTTCAGGTAGAGCTGCTGCTTCTGGCGGGTGATTTCCTCGTTGATGCCGTAGGTTTTCTCCACCTTCTCGTAGGCCTTGATGGCCTCGTCGTATTTGCCCTGGTAGAGGTAAACCTTGGCGAGTTCGAAGTAATGTTCGCCTTCCTCGGGCCGCTTCTTTAGTAAATCTTGGTAAACCTTGGCCGCCTGGGCGTAGTTCTTGTCCTTCTCGTGGAGTTGGGCCAGCAGCAGGTAATAGTACTTGTTGTTTTCGTCGAGACGCAGCGCTTTTTCGGCGAAGGGCAGGGCTTTGGCGGCGTCGCCCGTCTTGAGCAGCGCGTCGGCCATCATGTAGTTGGCCCCCGAATTGTCGGCCACCATTTGCAGACTCCGCTCGAACTGGGCAATTGCCTTGGGGAAGTCGTCGGTGATGAAAAATTTCATTCCCTCCGTAAAGTAGTGCTCCGCCTCCGCCTGGTTTTTGGCATTCCGGTCGTTGATCTCTTCCCGTTTCTTGGATTTCTGAGCGGCAACGGGAAGGCCGGTGGTGAAAAAGACCACCACCAGCCAGCAGGCAAACTTTACCAGAATTTTCATCTTTCCCAAACGTTTTCCGGCTTCCGGGATGAATCGAGCGGGGCGGCCCGCCCCGGGAAGTCCAATTTCATTCCTTCACCGCGTTGTAATCCCCCAGGCTGAGGTCGGCGGATTTTCCCTCGAATTTAACGAAATTTCCCAACATCGAATCGGCCACGTTGGCGTTGCTGATGTAAGTATTCTCCTGCACGATCGAGTTCCGGATGACCGAGTTGGTGATCTGGGAACCCTTCCCGATCGAAACGTGCGGCCCGAGTACCGTATTGTGAATCCGGACGTTTTCCCCGATAAAGACGGGTGGAATGATCACGGAGTTCTCCACTTGCGCCGAATCGGCGATCAGCTTCGTGTCCCGGATGTATTCCAGGTAACGCTGGTTGGTGTAGACGGTGGCGTCCTTGTTGCCGCAGTCGAGCCATTCGGTCACCTGCCCCGGCTCGAAGCGGGTGCCCTTGTTCTTCATGTTTTCCAGGGCGTTGGTGATCTGGTATTCGCCCTTGTCCTTGATGTCGTGGTCGAGCAGGTACTGCAATTCCTCGCGCAGGTAGGCCCCGTCGCGGAAATAGTAGATGCCGATGATGGCCAGGTCGGAGACGAACTCGGCGGGCTTCTCCACGAAGTCGGTGATCCGGTTCTGGTCGTCCAGCTTCACCACCCCGAAGGGACGCGGATCCTCCACCTGCTGCACCCAAATGATGCCCTCCTTGGTCGTGTCGAGCGTAAAGTCGGCCTTGAAGAGCGTATCGGCGAAAGCCACCACCACGTTGCCACGCAGGGCTTCCTTGGCGCAGAGAATGGCGTGGGCCGTTCCCAGCGCTTCTTCCTGGTAGGCGATGCTGCCCCTGGCACCCACCGAGTCGGCGATGGCGAGGAGTTTCTTTTCCACTTCCGCCCCGAAGTGGCCCACGATGAAAGCCACTTCATCGACCTGGCTGCCACACACCTTGGCGATGTCTTCCACGAGGCGCTGCACAATCGGTTTGCCCGCAATGGGGAGGAGTGGTTTGGGTACGGTCAGCGTGTGGGGGCGCATCCGCTTGCCCATGCCCGCCATTGGAACAATGATATTCATACGCGTGAGTGAAATTGGTGAGACCTGGATTTGGGTTCGTAAGTAATCCATATTTTTCCTTCTTACAAAATCGCGGCGGCGATTAAGTAAATGAGTGAAGGGGTTTATAAACGTTTAGCGCAGATCCGTTCAACGGAGAATGAAATCTTCTTTATTAACCCTCTGGCAGACAGCCCGTCACCGCCGGTTGTCGCCTCCTTCCAGCATGCTCAGGTAGCTGGCGTAACGGCTGTCGGCGATTTCGCCCGCGGCCCGGGCGTCCAGCACCGCGCAGCCCGGTTCGTGCACGTGGACGCAGTTGTGGTAGCGGCACTGGTTGAGCCGTTGGCGCATCTCCGGAAAGTAGTGACTCAGGTCCTCCCTGTTCATGTCCACCAGGCCCAGTTCTTTGATGCCCGGCGTATCGATGAGAAAGGTGTCGGGCTCGATTTCGAACATTTCGGCGAAGGTGGTGGTGTGGGTTCCTTTGTTGGCAAAGGTGGACACCTCGGCGGTACGGAGCCGGAGCTGCGGGGCAATGCGGTTGACCAAACTGGATTTGCCCACCCCCGAGTGTCCCGACAGCAGGGTAATCTTTTCGTGCAGCCGTTGGTGAAACGCCTCGATGCCCGTGCCATTCTCGACGGAGGTGAGTAGGCAGGGATAGCCGATGCCTTCGTACATCGCCGCCAACGCCCGCTGGTACCCCATCGCTTCCCCGTCGAGGAGGTCGATTTTGTTGAAGACCAAAACGGTGGGAATCCGGAACGACTCCGCGGTGACCAGGAAACGGTCGATGAAGCCCAGGGAAGTGCGCGGAAACGTGAGCGTGGCAATGAGCAGGGCCTGGTCGAGGTTGGCCGCCAGGATGTGTCCGAAGGCCGCCTTGTGCACCGACTGGCGGATGATGTAGTTGTGACGGGGTAGGATGTCGGTGATGACGGCGGTGCGGGCGGCGGTATCCTCCACCGTGAACCGCACCTGGTCGCCGACGGCGATGGGATTGGTGGTTTTGAATCCCTTGAGCTTGAATTTTCCCTTCAACCGGCCTTGCCAGACGTGGCGATCCTTGGTCAGCACTTCGTACCACGATCCCGTGGAACGGATCACGCGGCCTTCGTTCGGATTGTCCATGGGTTGCGCTTGGTTTTTCCCGCAGATTTACGCAGATTTCCGGCAGGGTTGGGCGGCGGTTTCCCAGGAAGCCCCAACGGGTGATCCCTCGGGGTTTTGTCGGCCTTGCCGGGCGGCCCGCCGACCGTCGGCGGCGCGGGTGTACCACGCAGGACAGCAGACCCCAAGACGCGGCGGGCCGACGCCCCGGGCATTTTTGCGGGCCGGGAAGCGTGGCCCACCCGCCGAGGGTACCAAACCCCGGCAGGTTTCTTGGCGGCAGAAAAAAGGTTTTTCCAAATAATTTATTTCCGTTCCCGGAATGACTATGATTGTGATGCGTAAGCATACCGTCGTCCGTGACAAGGAATGCCCGGCCTGATCACCCGCCATTCGAAGAAACCAGCCGTACCGGTTTTTTTAGCTACGTGCCTATCGTCCGTGTAATCAACAAACGCCTCCCCTAAAACCGAATGAGTCAGACCTACGACAATTCCGAATCCTTGCTGGTAGAAGTAGCCTGGGAGGTGTGCAACCAGCTCGGCGGCATCTACACCGTCATCCGTTCCAAGATTCCCAGCATGGTCAACGCCTGGGGCGACAACTACTGCCTGGTCGGGCCCTACGTGCACAGCCGCATGCCGGCCGAATTCGAGCCCAACGACGACTACGACGATCCGTTCGGGCGGGGGGTGCTGCGGATGCGTGAGCTGGGATTCGAGGCCTACTACGGTTTCTGGCTGGTATCGGGGCGTCCCCGCGTGGTGCTGATCAGCCCCTTCACGGTGTTCGGCCGGTTGGATAACCTCAAGTACCTGCTCTGGGAACAACACGGCATCCGCTCGGCGGGCAACGAAGACCTGGTCAACCAGGTCATCGCCTTCGGGGAGGTGGTAACGATTTACCTGCGGGAACTGGTCAATCCCAACCTCACCACCAA
Source organism: Cytophagales bacterium (assembly GCA_014379925.1). GTDB lineage: Bacteria > Bacteroidota > Bacteroidia > Cytophagales > ES-bin-26 > ES-bin-26. The sequence goes on from JACMKY010000275.1 coordinate 11,968, forward strand.
AAACGTCATCGCCCACTTTCACGAGTGGATGGTGGGTACGCCCATTCCCAACATCCGGCGCGAAATGCTGCCCATCACGACCGTGTTCACCACGCACGCCACGCAGCTGGGCCGCTACCTGGCCATGAACGACAACTACTTCTACGAGCACCTGCCGTTTTTCGACTGGTACAAGGAGGCGATCAACTTCAACGTGGAAACCAAGGTGTTCATCGAGCGTTCTGCCGCCCAGTCGGCCACGGTGTTTACCACCGTCAGCGACGTGACGGCGCGGGAGTGCGAGGTGCTGCTGGGCCGCACGCCCGACCTGGTCACCCCCAACGGACTCAACATCCAGCGCTTCGTGGCCTTGCACGAGTTCCAGAACCTCCACCTCGAATACAAGGAGCAGATCCACGAATTCGTGATGGGCCACTTCTTCCAGAGCTATTCCTTCGACCTCGACAAAACGCTGTACTTCTTCACCTCCGGGCGCTACGAATACCACAACAAAGGCTTCGACCTGACGCTGGAAGCCCTGGCGCGGCTCAACTGGCGCATGCGGCAGGCCAACATGGATACCACGGTGATCATGTTCCTCATCACCAAACAACCTTTCCACAGCATCAACCCCGGCGTGCTGCAATCGCGGGCCGTTATGGAGGAGATCCAGCAGACCTGCAACGCCATCGAGAAGCAGGTGGGCGAACGGCTGTTCTACGCCGCCGCCTCCAGCAGCGACCATAAACTGCCGCAACTCAACAACTTCGTGGACGACTACTGGAAACTGCGCCTCCGCCGCACGCTCCAGTCCTGGAAGTCGGACCACCTGCCCTCGGTGGTGACCCACAACCTGGTCTACGACCGGGAAGACGACATCCTGAACTTTCTGCGGACCTCCAACCTGCTCAACTTCCAGTCCGACCGGGTAAAAATCGTCTACCACCCCGATTTTATTTCGCCCACCAGCCCGCTCTTCGCCATGGAATACGGCCAGTTCATCCGGGGCTGTCACCTGGGGGTGTTTCCCAGCTACTACGAACCGTGGGGATACACCCCGCTGGAAAGCATTGCGAGCGGGGTGCCCGCCGTCACCAGCGACCTGTCGGGCTTCGGCGACTACGTGGAAAAACACATTCCCGACTGGAACGAACGGGGCATCTACCTGGTCAACCGCCGCGACCGCAACTTCGACCAGGCCGCCAACCAACTCGCCGACCAGATGTTCTCCTTCGTGCAACTGGGCCGGCGCGACCGCATCATGCAGCGCAACCGGGTGGAAAGCTCCTCGGAATTCTTCGACTGGAAACACCTCACGGTCTACTACCAGGAAGCCTACGACCTGGGCCTGAGCCGGAAGTAATTCCCCGGCGTTTGCCATTCAACGGTTTGAAACAAACACCAAGAATGTCCAACCGCATTGGCCATTCAACGGTGTAAAGCACGGATTTACGGTGGTGTCAGGCTTCCCGCCTGATTCTCGGTTGATACGGTGCAACAGGGAGTAGCTTTCATTAAAAATGGCAAAAGACAAGCCAGGAAACGGAAGCAACCAAATTCCCGCAAACAACACCCCATGAGTCTCACCGATTTTCGTACCCTGGGCCACTCCGGCCTCATTGTCAGTCCGCTCGCCCTCGGTACCATGACCTTCGGCACCCCGCGCTGGGGCTCGCCCGACGAGGTCTCCGAGGCCATCTTCAGTGGTTACGTCGACGCGGGCGGCAACTTCATCGACACCGCCGATATTTACGCCGGCGGGCGTAGCGAAGAGTTGGTGGGCGGCTTCATCGCCGACCGCGGCCTGCGCGATAAGCTAGTGCTGGCCACCAAGTTCACCTGGAACGCCTCCCCCGGCAACCCCCACGCCGGCGGCAACGGCCGCAAAAACATCCATCGGGCGCTGGAAAGCTCGCTGCGCCGGCTCAAAACCGACTACATCGACCTGTACTGGCTGCACGCCTGGGATATGGTCACGCCCGTTGAGGAGGTGCTACAGACCCTCGGCGATTTGGTGCGCGCGGGCAAGATTCGCTACTTTGGCTTCTCGAACACGCCCGCCTGGTACGCTACGAAGGCCGCTACGCTGGCCACGGCCCACGCCGCGCCCGGCCCCATCGCGCTGCAACTTGCGTATGCGCTCGTCGAGCGCAACATCGAACGCGAACACCTGCCCGCTGCCCGCGAATGCGGTCTCGGCATCACCCCGTGGAGTCCACTGGCGGCTGGCTTCCTGGCCGACAAATACCAGCGTACGGATGCGGGAGCCACTGGCCAGGGTCGTCTGAGCGGCCCCAATCCCTTTGGCAACCAATTGTTCACCGATCGCAACTGGCGCGTGCTCGACACCCTGCGGACGGTAGCCGCGCAGCTCGACTGCCCGGTGGCGCAGGTCGCCCTTGCCTGGGTCACGGCGCAACCCGGCATTACCTCACCCATCCTGGGTGCCCGTAAAGTGGAGCAGTTGCACGACAACCTGGCCTCGCTGAAGATCAGCCTCACGCCCGAACAACTCCGGACGCTGGACGAGGTCAGCGCGCCTGAACCGGTCAATCCTTACCTGATCTTTACGCCCGAAATAAACCGCAGCATCTTCGGCGGCAACTCCGTCCAGGGCTGGGGGTAACCGCACTGCCGCCGATAAGGAAATAGCCAAGCGACACAAATTTTGCAGCGATCTCTTTGATGCAACCATG
>JACMKY010000029.1 GCA_014379925.1 Cytophagales bacterium
CAAAAATATAGAAGTAATTGATAATTGATGCATAATGTTAATAGTTAACATTGAAGTTATCATTCAGGTTTAGATTTATAGGTACTTCCATTGGTCATTGCATTCCTGGTTAGTCGGGATTGGCAATCCCGACTTTCCGAGTAGGTAAATTTGAATCCGACCATCGCTGCGACCAGCCAGGCGTAGTGAGGCGGTGAAGCGAATTGAAAATCCCGACCAGCAGCCCAACGGCGCATGAATATCACGCCTTACTGATCAAGCACCTGGACGAATTGCGCCGCGGTGGCCAGGTGCTGGTGATTGCCGGTCAGTTCCGTAAATACCTTTTCGAGCGAATCGCCCCGCTGGGCGCGCAGCGTTTCGAAAGAGCCGTTGGCGACGATTTCGCCGCCGTTCAGAATCACAATGCGGTTGGAAATTTTTTCCACCACGTCCATCAGGTGCGAGCTGTAGAAAATCGTCTTCCCGGTGGCGGCCAGTTGCGCCAGCACTTCCTTCACCAGGATAACCGCGTTGGCATCCAGGCCCGAGAGGGGCTCGTCGAGAAAGAGCACATCGGGGTTGTGGATCAGCCCGGCAATGAGGAGCACTTTTTGCCGCATGCCTTTGGAGAAAGTGTGCATGCGGGTGTTTTGCTGGTCGCCTAAATCGAACAGCGACAGCAGTTGGCGGCTTTTCCCGGTGATTTTTTCCTCGTCCATCTGGTGGAGCTGGCCAACAAACCGCAAGTACTCCAGGGGCGTGAGGCTGTCGTACAAAGCCGCGTTTTCGGGCACGTAGCCGATCCGTTTTTTCACTTCCAGCGGGTGCCGGCGAACGTCGTAGCCCAGCACCGTCACTTCTCCTTCAAAATCCGCCACCATGCCGATCAGGATCTTGATGGTCGTGGATTTCCCCGCCCCGTTGGGACCGATGTAGCCGATGGTCTCGCCCGCGTACACGTCCAGGTTGATGTTTCTTAGTACGGGCGTACGGTAAACCTTGTACAGGTTACGAATCGTGATCAGGGGCGTCGGTTCCATCGGGCGTTTGGCGGGCACTGTTCAAGGTTTCTTCGGAATCAAACCCGGCTTTCTTTCGCTTTTTAAGCGACCATCTTCTCCACCAATAGAATGAGGACGTGGATGACCTTGATGTGGATTTCCTGGATGCGGTCGGCGTAGCCAAAGTGCGGAAAGCTGGCCGGACAGGCCGACGTGGAAATCCGCGTTCCTTGCCCGTGAGCAGCACAACCCGCATGTTCTTTCGGCGGGCCGCTTCTACCGCGCGGATCACGTTGGCGGAATTGCCGCTGGTGCTCAGGCCCAACAGCACGTCGCCTGGTTGGCCCAGGCCCTCGATGAAGCGCGAGAAAATGAATTCGTAGCCGTAGTCGTTGCCCACGCAGGTCAGGTGGCTGGGGTCGGAAATGGCGATGGCCGGCAGGGACCGGCGGTCGTCGCGGTAGCGGCCGGAGAGTTCTTCGGCGAAGTGCATCGCGTCGCAGTGAGAACCGCCGTTGCCGCAGGAGATGATCTTGTGGCCGTGGCCAATGGCCGCCGCCATCAGCACCGCGGCCTGTTCCACGTGAAGAACGTGCTGGGGATCGGACAAGAAGGCGTCCAGCACGCGGGCGGCTTCGCGGAGTTCCTCCGCAACCATCGACGGATAATCCAAGGCCATGGGGCCGCTATTTATCGGTTTCCGGCCGGTTTGCCAAATCTTCCTTTTCGGACCAGCCGAACCGTTTCCAGAAGGGCAATGGTTTGGAAGTTAGCCCGCTTTCCGTGGTCGGGGCGTTCAGTTTGTCGTACATCTTGGCTTTCAGATCGGTGTTTTCCTTGGTCAACCGAACCACTTTCCGGTCCAGCGAGCGGGTTTCGGCGTAGTCGCCGATCACACCGATGGTGAGCAGACTGAGCAGGATCAGGGCCACCGCCTGCCAGAACGCCGGCACGCCTTCCGCCCCGAACATCTCCGCGAGGCTGACGTTGAAAAAGAGGATGCCGATGATGACCAGTGCCACCACCGCGTAGGTCGCGTAAAATAGCTTTTTGAGGGTATTCATGGTGTCAAGGTGTCTGAACCAGGATTTAAATGATTGGAAAATTGATTGGATTTGAGGTGGTTAGGGGATTGACGAGATAATAGACACGTAACTAAAATACTGCCCACTGGCAACAACCAACCCCTCTTGCTTACCTCACCCACTGATTGATAATGCTTCGCACTACTTATGACTTATGACTTGTAATTGCTTACGCGGCCAGTGGGTTGTTTAGCATTCGCTGGCTCACGATGCGAGCTTGTTTACGTTTTTCTTTCCTTACGGTTCGCGGGTGCCGTTGTTGGTGCTGGGATTTTCCATCCCGGGCAAAACCCTCCCGGTGCCCGCCCGCTGCTCAGAAGGCCTGCTGCCGTTGCGGAATGTTGAGGCGCAGGGCAACGGACGTGAGGGCGCGGTTCTGGTCTTGGGTGTTTTCGGCGCTGTCGAGGCGACGCAACACCTGCTTGGCATCCAGGAAAAGGTTGTGTTTGAGTTGGAACGAGGCGGTAAAGTCCAGGAAAACGAGGGTATTTGCGGTGCCCTGCCCAATGCGGTTGCCGTATTCCTGTTGTCGCGTCGTGTAGGGAGTCAGCACGTTGCCGCCCCAGTTTTGCCCGGCGGGATCGGTGCCGTACCGGGCGTACACGGCCGTTCCGGTCAGTTGCAGCCGCCCGGTGGGCTGGTAGCGCAGGAGGCCCACTACCTCGCGGAAGTTGGCTCCCAGCGGGTGGGCCAGCGGCTGGCCGTAGTGCGCGTAATTGGTGTATTCCGAAAAGTGGGAGTAGGTATACGGCCGGGCCACGTTGTATTCCAGTTGGGCATCCAGGTTGGCGATGCCGGCCACGTCCACGTACTTGAGCCCGATCTGACCGGCCTGTTTGTTGGCCCACCAGCCGTTGCCCGCCCGCACCTCCTTCACCAGAAATTCGTCGAGCATCAGTTGGCCGTAGAGGGAAAAGTGGCGCAGGAAGTTCAATTTGAAGTCGGCGCCCAGCAGGGCGTTGTTGGAACTGCCGCTCTGCTGCTCGATGGAGCGGTAGAAGATGATCGGATTCAGGAAGTTGAGGTCGTAGCCGCCTTCGTCCGCTCCGTAGATGACGGCTTCGAAAAGCCCCACGTTCAGGTAGTCGGTCAGGTTGACGCTCAGGTGGTGAAAGGCCAGGTACTTCTGGGGAATCCGCTGGTTGGCGGCGGGGGTATTTTCGCCGTTCATCTGCGTGAACAGGTTGGTATACTGGAAACGCCACACCCGGGTTTGCAGTTTGAGGAACAGGTAGTTGTTGCTGTAATCCGACAAGATCATCGAGCGGTAGCCGTTGCCGATGAAGTTCTTGTCGTGGCCGAACTGCACGTGGATGTACTTGACGGGCGTGAAGGCCAGGTAGCCCCGCGCCGTGAGAAAGTCCACCCCGTTGCCGCTGCGGCCGTAGCGTTTCCAGAACCCCTCGTTGGGCACCACGTTGAAGGAGTCGGTGCGGGCGCGCACGTAGCCCGGAAACACGGCCTGGTTCTCGCCGATGAAAGTGTACAGGCCCAGTTTCCCCCCAATGGTGGTGCGCAGTTCCACTCCCCGCGTATTGATGTAAGTGCGAACGGAACTGTTGCTTTCGGTGCCCCCGCTCAGGTACAACACCGGATTTACGTGCAAGTCGAAGTCGGCTTGCTGGTAGTGAAACAAATCGGACTTCTTCCGGTAGAATCGCTTGAACACCGGTTTCCGGCTCTCGTTGTCGGCGCTGTCGGCCCATTCCCAACTGTCGTTGCGCAGGTAGGTAAGGTTGAAACGGTCGGACCGGGACAAACGAATGCGCGCGGCGACGCTGTCGGTCAGTTGGACGATGGCTTGGCGGAGGTAGGGCTTGACGTGGCTGTGCAGGCCTTCGGCAAACCGCCCGTACCGGATCTCGTAGCGTTCCACCAGGTGATGGTAGTCCGGATTGAGGGGCGCGTACACGCTCTGGGCCCGAACGGACCGGCTTGCCAGCGTAAACAAAACCAGGTAGCCGACAAATCGTTTGATTTGCATAAATTGGATGCGAAATGGGTTGGCAAGATAGCACATCCCCCCATCAGTCATTCACCCGTCCGGTAGCAACGCATGTTTCTTTTCACCGAAAACTCTTCCGTGGCCAACCATTTTCTGGCGGAACTGCGCGACGTACGCGTTCAGAACGACCGCCTGCGGTTTCGCCGGAACATGGAACGCTTGGGCGAACTGATGGCGTACGAGGTTTCCAAAACGATGGATTTCCGGCCCGCCGACGTGCCGACACCCCTGGGCACGGCCCGCACGAAACTGATGACGCAACCGCCCGTGCTGGCCACCATCCTGCGGGCGGGATTGCCGCTCTACCAGGGGTTCCTCAACGTGTTCGACTACGCCGAAAGCGCCTTCATCGGAGCCTACCGGGGGCCGCACCAAGCCGACGAATCCTTCGAGATCCAGATGGAATACGTGGCCGCGCCCGACCTGAACGACAAAACGCTCATCCTCATCGATCCCATGCTGGCCACGGGAAAATCGCTGTTGAAGTCGTACCAGGCCCTGTTGAAACGCGGCCAGCCCGCCCGTACGCACATCGTGGCGGCCATTGCCAGCCGCCAGGGGGTGGACTACCTGCGAGCGTCCCTGCCCGGCTGCCAACTGTGGATCGGGGACCTGGACGAAGAACTGAATGACAAGTTCTACATCGTTCCGGGCCTGGGCGACGCGGGTGACCTGGCTTTCGGTACCAAAACGCCTTGATAATTAACAATTGCCCATGCCTGTTTCGTTGGTCAAATATTTCACCGTCTACTTGCTGAGCACGCTGAAGTTCATCGGCGGCCCCGCCTCCGGGTTGGTGTTCGGGATGAACTGGCCGGAAACGGCGCTGCTCACCATCGCCGGGATGATGACCAGCGTGGTGGTTTTTTCGATGCTGGGAAAAAAAGCGAAACAGTGGATCAGCCATCGCTTCGGGAAGAAAGAGAAGTTATTCACCCGCGCCAATCGCCGGAAGGTGAACATCTGGCGAAAATACGGCCTGGCGGGAGTCGCCTTCCTGACGCCCGTCTTCCTGACCCCCATCGGGGGCACCCTGCTGGCCAGCTCCTTCGGCGAGTCCAAGGGACGGATCTGGGGGTACATGTTCGTCAGTGCCGTTTTCTGGGGAGTGGTGTTCTCGTTTGCGATGACCCGCTTCGGCAAGTTCTGGTAACTGGCCAGCGATTTCGGCGGGAACGTCCGAACCGCACAGGTCGTCAGAAATATTCCGTACGGAGCGTGGTTGCCGTCGGTGCCCCCACCATTTATCCAAGCCGCTTTCCATTTCGGTTTTCTCGGTACCGATTGTAAAACTGGCCCTTGTAAATATGATCCGATTTTCTAGTATTGAACCGTCATCGGGCCAAGACAACCAACTATTCACCATATTGCCTTTGATTTAGCATCCGGTTTACGCCGGTTATGCCAAAATAAAATTCCGATCGCGCAACCGTGCAGCATTAAATAACGGAAAGACAGTATTTTATTCGCTGAATGCCGGGTATTGTTCACTGAATATTGTTTTCATTACCCAAAAAACGAATATTTAATGGCAGACGAAGCGCAAAGTTTGGGTAGGAAGCTGTACCGTTTTTTCGTGCGCGAAAAAGCGGAGCCCGTGGCCAGCCCGGCGACTATGCCCGCCGGGTCAGCGGTTCCGTCCACCGCGGGGGTGCCGCCGGAGGCCTTGGTGCCGAACGCCGCCGGAACCGGCGTAGTGGACAAGAAATTCGTGGATCACTTCGCGGGACTCTTGGAGAAAGCCAACCTGCCGGGGCCGGACTACTTCGAATACCTGCAGGCCCTGAAAAACATGGAGGGACTGGGTTTGGAAGAGGAAAAAAGGTTTCTGGCCGCCTTTGCCACTTTCAAGGCGATGGGTGGCAGCCCCGACCCGTCCTTGCTGGTCAATGCCGCAAATCAATACCTCACCCTGCTGAACGAAGACAAAACCGGATTTCTGGCCGACGTCAACCAAGCCATTGACGGTAAGGTCAACACGCTGAAGAGCCAATTGCAGCGAGAGCAGGAAGCCATCAGGGAGGCCACCGAAACCATTCTGGCGTGCAACGCCCGGATTGCAACCAGCAACGAGAACATTGCTAAAATAAACGGTCAGATTGTGGAACAGAGCGCTAAGATCAACCACAACAAGACCAATTACGAGATCACGCACGCCAGCTTCGTGGATCAAATCGGGAATGACATCAAGAAAATCAAACATTATTTAGGAGGACAAAAACCATGACAGATCTAAGTCGACTCGGAGAAAACGCGGACAGCAAGCCCAAATCGTTCTGGCAAAAGCCCGAGGGAATGACGGGAATGCTTTTTATCGGGGCCGCTGCCCTGGGCGGGTTCTGGTTGTTGGACCGATTCCTACCTACCCTCATCCGGCTGGCCGAAAATACCCTCTACCTGGCCGGGATGTTGGGGCTTCTCGCCATCCTGTTTTTCCTGCTCACCAACAAGGACATCCGTACGGGCTTTTTTTACCTGTTCAAGATGGCGATGCGCTCCGTCACCGGGGCCATCATCGAGCTCAATCCCATTGCCATCATGAAAATCTACATTCAGGATTTGAAGGAAAAGCGGGTAAAACTGAGCGAACAGATCGACGTGTTGGCGGGTCAGAAAGGAAAACTGGATAAGAAAATCCAGGACAACAACGAAGCCATCCGGGATTTTTTCGCCCGGGCCAACAAGGCCAACAGCCTCGCTCACCAGGAGGGGATGACGGAGGCGGCTTCCCTGGCCACCATCGAAGGGGCGGGTTTGCAGGAGATGAACGAAAAACTGCTTCCCCTTCAGCAGAACATCACCAAAGTGCTGGCTTTTCTGGAAAAGGTGTACCGGAGTTCCGACTTCATCATCAAGCAGATGGAAATAAAAGTGAAGCTCAAGGAGGCCGAATACGAGATCGTCAAATCCAGTTCGGGCGCGCTGAGGTCCGCCCTGAGTGTCTTCAAGGGGGACCCCGACAAACGAATGATGTTCGACCGGTCGCTGGAGTACATTCAGGATGACATGGGGAAAAAACTGGGTGAAATGAAACGGGCCATGGAACTGTCCATGGACTTCATCAACGGCGTTGACATCCAGACGGGGGTCAGCAACGACAAGGGCCTGGCGATGCTGGAGGCCTACAACCGCGGCGAAGGCTTCTCCCTCGTGCTGGACGCCCAGCAGGGTCAATCCGCGCCGATTACGGGACCGATTACGGGACCGATTACGAGGCTCTCCTCCCGCGATTCCCGGGAATCTCCTAAGCCCCGCACCAACCTGCTGGAGTAGGGGTGCCGATGCCCATTCGCCAGGCAGTCATCAATCGGTTTATCTGCCCATCCTTAAATAGATCAATCAACCCGCACTCCCCTCAAACCGCCATGAAAAACCTGACCATACCGGGAAGAATATTGATTACCCTCCTTTTCGTGGGGTTTTTGTACGGCATCAAATGGTTGGTGCTCGACAGCGGCTACGTGCTCAATAAAGAAGCCAATCGGCCGGAAGTAACCCAGCAAAATGGGGCGCCTTACGCCCCCCCCTCCGAGTCCAACGCCCCGGCGGCCACGGCAACCCCCGTTAACCAGACCCAGCCGGGTTTCAACTACGCGCCGCCCGCCGTGGCGAATGGCAAACTGAAGGGCGTGGTGGAGCTGGGTGCCAGTGGTTTTAATTCGTTCATCATCAAAGTGGACGACCAGCGGAACTGGAAACTCGAAAAATCGGAATTCGGCAACAGCCTGGTGCTGGAAAATATGGCCACTGACGACGACATCCGGGCGGGCCTGAAGAAGTACATCGGCGGTATGCTGGATTTCGGGGTGAGCGGCAAAGACATTCACTTCGTGGTGAGTTCGGGGGCGGCCAAGGCGGAAAACACCAATAAGATTTCCAGGGCCCTCAAGCAGCTCAACTACGTGGTGAACCAGGTCACGCCCGAGCAGGAAGGAACGCTGGGCCTGAAGACGGTTTTACCGGATGCCTACGCGCAAAATGCCTTCGTAGCGGACATCGGATCGGGCAACACCAAGATTTCCTGGATGGAAAACGGCAAGGTAACCGCCTTGGAAAGCTACGGATCCAAATACTTCCAGGATCAGATCGATGGTCAGAAGGTATACGAAGCCGTGAGCGCCAAAGTCAAACAAATACCCCAAGCCCACCGAGCCACCTGTTTCATCATTGGCGGGATTCCTTTTGAAATGGCCAAAGAGGTTCGCCAGGGCAAGGAACGGTACACCGTGCTGAAAGCGCCCGGTGCCTACCAGCTGGAAAACGCCAAGTCCAAAGCGGGCATCAACATTTACAAAGCCATTGCCGATGGCACCGGTTGCCAGCAATTCGTTTTCGACTGGGATGCCAACTTCACCATCGGCTTCCTGCTGGATCTGCCCCTCTGACGGGGCGGCCGGACGACCGTTTTCCGTCTAATCGATCGCTTACTCAAGCGCCACCTCACTTTGTCGCTTTGCCAGAGAAGGGGAACCGACTGCTTACCTGAGCGCCATCTTGTCGGTTTATCTTACCTCTTGTAGAAAGCGGTGAATTCAGCGCTTGACGCATCCATCGATTTCATTAGCATTGGTTGTTATTTCGCCCAAGCGATGAAAGACCTCCTCGAACTGGCCTTTTCTCCCATTCACTTTCCCCTCACCCTGTTGCTGCTGGCCATCCTGCTGTATTGGCTCACGGTGATCGTCGGCCTGCTCGACTTGAGCACGCTCGATTTCGACGTAAATGCCGACGGACACCTGGACAAGAACATTCACGTGGACCTGAAAACCAGGCGAAACGGACTCATTTGGTTGTCGTTCTTTCACTTGGGCAAAGTACCTTTCATGGTCTTTCTCAGCTTCCTGGTGTTATTCCTGTGGAGCGGTAGCATACTGGGAAATTATTACCTGGGCAATCAATCCGTGGCAGTTGCTGGCTTGCTCTTCATTCCTAACCTGGTCATTGGTCTGTTGCTGACCAAGTTCGCTACCTTCCCGCTCATTCGCGTGTTTTCCGACGGCAAGAATGAATTCGAAACCAACCGCGACGTCATCGGCCGGACCTGCGTCGTCTTGCTTTCCGCCACCAACCAGAAAGTGGGGCAGGCGGAAGTGACGTCGGCCTCCGGGGCACCCCTGCTGCTCACGGTAAGGACCACCGAAGATTCGCCCATCCGACGCGGCGAGAAAGGATTGGTCATCGACTACGACGATGCCTCCCATACCTACCTGATCGAACCATTCGACCCGTAGTCCCGGGAAATACGGACCGCTTTGCTTACCAGGAACACTGGATACTGACTACTGATTTTAAATTCACCACCCAATGCTCACGAACCTTACCCTCGTCGTCGGTTTCATCGTTACCGTATTCCTGCTCGGTTTCCTGGCCCTCGTGGTCAGTTGTTACAAGAAAGTACCCCAGGGCAAGGCCCTCGTCCGCACGGGCTTCGGCGACCTGACGGTGCGCTTCAACGCCATGTTCGTCTTTCCCGTGCTGCACCAACTGGAGATCATGGACATTTCGCTGACGAGCGTGGAAATCAGCCGCACGGGCAAGGATGGCCTCATCTGCAAAGACAACCTGCGGGCTGACATCAAGGTGGTGTTCTTCGTGCGGGTGAACAAAACCAAGGAGGACGTGGAGAAAGTGGCCCAGGCCGTTGGCTGCGCCCGGGCTTCCGACCCCACGCTGCTGCGCAATCTGTTCGAGGCGAAGTTCTCGGAAGGCTTGAAAACGGTCGGCAAACGGTTCGATTTCGTGGAACTGTACGATTCGCGCGAACGGTTCAAGCAGGAAATCCTGGAAGCGATCGGCCGCGACCTGAACGGCTACGTGCTCGACGATTGCGCCATCGATGACCTGGAGCAAACGCCCGTCACTTTCCTGAGCGAAGACAACATCCTGGATTCGGAAGGGATCAAGAAAATCGCGGACCTGACCGCCCAGCAGAAAATCAAAGCCAACCAGATCCGACGCGACGAACAGAAAATCATTACCAAGCAGAACGTGGAAGCCCGCGAAGCCATTCTCGAACTGGAACGCCAACTGGCCGAGAAGGAGGAAAAGCAACGGCGGGAAGTGGCCGCCATCAAGTCCCGCGAGGAAGCCGAAACCAAGAAAATCGCTTCGGAAGAATTTATGAAGTCCGAGCAGGCACGAATTCGTACCGACGAGGAGTTGCAGATTGCCGAACAAAACAAGCAGCGGCAGGTGATTGTGGCCACCAAAGCCAAGGAAAAAACGGAGGTGGTGGAAACCGAGCGGGTGCACAAGGAAAAGCAATTGGAAGTAAACGAGCGGGAAAGGGTGGTTGAGCTGGCCCGTATTGAAAAGGAAAAATCCATTGAGGAGGAAAAGAAGAACATTCAGGATGTGATCCGGGAGCGCGTGATCGTGGAAAAAGCCGTGGTGGTGGAGGAGGAAAAAATCAAGGACACCCGCGCCTTCGCCCTGGCCGAACGCGACAAAGCCGTTGCCATCAAGCACGCCGAGAAACTGGCCGAGGAATCGCTGGTGCAGCAGATCAAATCGGCCGAAGCCGGCAAACGCGCGGCGGAGCTCATGGCCGAGCAATCCATCATGCAGGCCAACGCCGACCGGCAGGTCGCCGACAAATCCGCCGAAGCGAAGAAGATTCTTGCCGAAGCCAAAACGGTTGAGAGCGCCGCGGCCGGCCTGGCCGAAGCCCGGGTGATGGAAGCCAAGTCGCTGGCCCACGAGAAACAAGGAATCGTGGAAGCCAACATCATCGAGAAAAAAGCCATTGCCGACGCCCGGGGAATCGAGGCCAAAACCGCGGCCTTCGAAAAGCAGGGCCTGGCGGAAGCCAACGTGATGGAACAAAAAGGCAACGCCGAAGCCCGGATCATCGCCACCAAAGCGACCTCCGTAAGGGACCAGGGATTGGCCGAAGCCGAAGTGATGGAGAAAAAAGGACTGGCCGAAGCCCTGCGCATCGAAGCGCGCGCCAACGCCACCAAAAAACTCGACGGCGTGGGCAAGGAACACGAAGAATTCAAGCTCCGGCTCCAGCAGGTCACCGATATTGAACTGGCGAAAATTCACATCCAGAAAGACATTGCCAACGCCCAGGCCAACGTCATTAGTGAAGCGTTGAAAGCCTCGCACATCAACATCGTGGGCGGCGAAACCATGTTTTACGAAAACATCATGGGCGCCATCACCAAGGGCAAATCCATTGACAGCTTCGTGAGCAACAGCGAGGTGGTGCAAGGGATGCAAAAAGCCCTGATGAATGGCAACGGCGATG
>JACMKY010000276.1 GCA_014379925.1 Cytophagales bacterium
AAACGGCCCGCACCGGAGATACCCGTGCTTGCGAAGTCCTCCCGAACGCCGATGGATGGATTTTCGGACAACCCGCTGATGCCTACCACCCGGTCGAAAAGCGGTAAACACGCTGGGAAAGTCACCACGACGCTTGGGTAGCTTTGACTAGCTTGGGTAGCTTTGCCTAAACAGATCAGGCTTGCGCTTGTCCTAAGTAGGCAAAAAAGCGGTAAAGAAAGGGAGCTTAGGTTGATGAAGTAGGCAATAACTGCGAATAATCAATAAACCAAGTCAACACGAGGGATACGTACTGGTTTTAATTTGATGAAGTGGCAGGCGAAAATGAATTGAATCTTACGTTACAATGATAATGGTTTAAATTAAATAATTCAAAATTAAATTTTGAAAAATGATCGTAAGCCAGTTGTTTAAATTTATTTAAGTGAAATAGACAGTATTTTATCTAAGCGGCCAATTACAAAGAATCGACACTTCTCAACTAAATAGTTGGCTTATAAACCTTTACAGTATTTGTGACTGCCGACCTCCTACGCACAAGGGAAGGTAATGCAGTCGCCGAGATGCCCAAGGATCTGAGCAAACGGGGGAAGTCTGTAGAAAAACGGCCCTTTGGCGGGATTAATGCCTGGCTTTATTGTCCCCGTTGAAATCGGCGGGAACAACCCTACGAAGCAACGACGCGAACCGCGTCTTAGGGCGGCCCCGTCCGAAGGAACCGCACCGGCGGCGAAAGCAGCCAGGCGCCGAAGCGGCTCTTTCAGAAGGTTGGCCCCGTTTTTTAGGTGAACCCGGTGGGTAACGCGCAACCACGAACCCCTCATCCCAGCTTCCCCAGCGCGTCGGCAATCGTGCGGTCGTTGGAGAGGCGCGGCACCTTGTTCTGCCCACCCAGCTTGCCCAGTGATTTCATGTAGGTGCGAAACGCGTCTTTGGGCAGCGCCGTTACCCGGAGGGTTTGCAGGATGTTGCCCCGGATGAGGTCGTCGTAGTAGACGTTGAGGCGTTGCAGGTGGGCGTTGAGTTCCCGCTCAAACGCCGGCAGGTCGTGCGGGGGCCGGGCAAACTCCACCAGCCATTCGTGGTGCGGCAAGCCTTCGCGGGGCGCCACCTGCGGCGCCACGGTGAATTCCACCAACGCCACGCCGGGGTATTTTTCCACGGCGGCTTTCATTGCCTTTTCCACTTCCTCCCCGATCACGTGCTCGCCGAAGGCCGAAATGAAGTGCTTCACCCGACCCGTCACCACGATCCGGTGGGGACGTTTGGAAACGAACTTTACCGTGTCGCCGAGGGAGTAGCCCCACAGCCCGGCGTTGCTGTTGATCACCAGCGCGTAGTTTACCCCCAGTTCCACGTCGCCGATGCCCAGGCGGACGGGGTTTTCGGAGAAGTAGTCCGCTGCCGGAATGAATTCGAAGAAGATACCGCTGTCGAGCAGCAGCAGCAGGCCCGGTTCCCGCTGCGAATCCTGGTAGGCAATGAAGCCCTCGGAAGCCGGGTAGGTTTCGATGGAATCCACCCGCTTGCCGATCGTTTCGTCGAGTTTGGCGCGGTACGGTTCGAAGTTGACCCCTCCGTAGACCAGCAGCGAAAAGTCGGGGAACACGTCCTTGATGGGCTTGCCGGTTCGTTCGCGGATGCGGTCGAAGTACATCTGCACCCAGGGCGGAATGCCGGAAATGAGCGACATGGGCTGGGGCAGGGTTTCGTCAACGATCTTTTCCAGCTTGGTTTCCCAATCCTCGAGGCAGTTGGTGGCGTAGGTGGGCAGTTGGTTGGTTCGCAGGTAGCCCGGCACGTGGTGGTTGACAATGCCCGACAGCCGGCCCGTGAAGATGCCGTTTTTGGTCTCCAACGCGGGACTTCCCGACAGGAAAATCAGCTTCTGGTCGAGGAACGCCGCCTTGCCCGTTTCGTGGATGTACGACAGCAAGGCGTTGCGGGCGGAGTGGATGTGGTTGGGGATGGATTCGCGGGTGATGGGGATGTATTTGACCCCGGAAGTGGTGCCGGACGTTTTGGCGAGATACGTCGGCTTGCCCTTCCAAAGCACGTTTTCTTCTCCCCCCACCACCCGTTGGATGTAGGGAGACAATTGTTCGTAGTCCCGGACGGGAACAAAACGCTTGAAATCCTCGTATGTCCGGATGGAGTTGAAGTGATGATCCCGGCCGAAAGCGGTGGGAGCCGCTTCGGTGAGGAGGCGCTCAAATACGTTGCGCTGCGTTTGTACGGCGTCGGAGGCCCACTTTTTCTGTTGGTGCACCCAGGCGGCAAACGGCCGGCTCAACGCGGATCTGATTCCCATAGTAGAAATTCTTCTTTCCGGATCACCGGGTGATCCGGGTCGCCTTGCGGGGGCAAATTACGCGAATTGCGGTCAGAACAACGGTCGATGGACGATCGACCATGGTCAATGACGGTTGCCGGGGGTAATCCGAACCCGGACGGTCGAGTTTTCTGCCGCCGGTTGAATGCCTAGCCGAACTACAATGACAAGAGTAAACGAATTACTGGCGTGGGGGCGGGAAAATAGCTTGGTGGCCGCGCTGTTGTTGCTCGTTCTGGCCTTCCTGCTCGTTCGACTCTCGTACCGTTTGTTGTTCCGGCTGGTTGAAAGGGTATTCCAAAACAATTACCTGCTTTCGGTTATCCGACAGAAATGCTACCGTCCCGGCCTGATCACGCTCCAGATCGGGATGGCGTTTCTGCTGTTGACTTGGCTTCCCGGCATCCCCAACGGTCTCCGGGTAGGACTGGAAAAAACGTTTACTATCCTGCTCATCGGCAGCGTCACCTTTCTGCTGATCCGGGTGCTGGCCGTTGTGAAGGCCGTGCTGCTTCGCCAGTTCGATACCCGCTCCGACAACGACCTGCACGCCCGCAAGGTCTACACCCAGTTCCAAATTCTGGAACGGATCACTATTTTCCTGCTCGTCATCTCCGGAGCAGCCATTGCGCTGATGTCCTTCGATTCCATCCGGCAGATTGGCGTGAGCTTGCTGGCATCGGCGGGTCTGGTGGGCATCATCCTCGGTTTTGCCGCCCAGAAAAGCTTCGCCACCATTTTCGCGGGCATCCAGATTGCCATCGCCCAACCCATCCGCCTCGACGACGTGGTGGTGGTGGAGGGCGAATGGGGCCGGATCGAAGAAATCATGCTCACCTACGTCGCCATCCGGCTGTGGGACAACCGACGGCTCATCGTGCCGGTCAACTATTTTCTCGACAAGCCTTTTCAGAACTGGACCCGTTCTTCGTCGCAGATTACCGGTTCCGTGTTCCTGTTCGTGGACTACGCCATGCCCATCCGGCCGCTGCGCGACGAGCTCGACCGGATCCTGGCCGACAACCCGCTTTGGGACGGGGAAGTGAAGGTGTTGCAGGTAACCGACAGCACCGAGCGGGCCATGCAGCTCCGGGTGCTGGTCAGCGCCGAAACCGCCCCCAAAGTCTGGGACCTGCGTTGCGACGTACGGGAGAAGCTGATCGATTTTATGCAGAAGCATTACGGAAGTTACCTGCCGAAAAACCGCTGGGAGATTGGCGTAGCGGCTCCGGGAAATAGTTCTCCAAACGGATTGTCGGGCGCATTTCCGGACGGATCCGTCGGACGCGACGTCAACGGATAAGCAGTTGGGTTATACGACGCCAATCAAGGGTTGGAAACAAAAACGTTGAAATTGCACCGAATTATCCCTTGATTCGCATTCATAGTAACGTCGTTGCGTTGCAACGACGCAAGTCGTAAGTAATATAAAACACTATCAACCAACCAACTAGTTAGGTAAGCGAGCAATGTCGGTTGTTTCCGGTCGGCGGCACCCCGCTGGGCGGCATCCCGTTTACTGGGATACCGCATCCGTTTGCCCATCCGCACTCCTGCCCGCTAGTGCACCTGCC
>JACMKY010000277.1 GCA_014379925.1 Cytophagales bacterium
GCCAAGCTTTTCCCTCACCGACGCGGAAATCAAGGCGATCCTGCGATACATCCAAGTGTTCAAGGCGCCAACCGCTCTGCCGATTGCCCAAAGCCACGGTGCGGACAAGCAAAGCTTACTCGTAGTCGCCTCGAAGACCCGCGGGAAGCCGCAAGCAAATTTTTAAATGCCATGACCGAAGAAAGAATCCGTTGCCCGAAGTGTGCGTGGGAACCGAGGCCCGAATCCAGTTGGCAGTGCCGTTGCGGCCACGCCTGGAATACCTTCGACACTTACGGAAAGTGCCCGGCCTGCGGCAAGGTGTGGAAAGACACCCAATGCCTGGATTGCTTCCGGTGGTCGCCCCACGCCGATTGGTACGCGGACTTGTCCGGCATCGTCGTCGAGGTTGAGGAAGCAGTCGAGGCTAAGAATTGATCCGTTGGTTCCGAATCCAGCGGGTAGCTTTGCAATCAATCCGTCAATCCGCAAAATCCTGTTTCAGACAGTTTCGACTCTAACCGGTACTTTTGCGATTCAACCCTCCTAACCCTTTCGTATGAACCGCACCATTTCCAAGAGGATGAAAACCGGCTGGCTGGTCGTTGTGCCGTGGCTGCTGACTTTTGCCGCAGCGGCGCAAACGGAGGTCAAGCTGACGCCCGATGCGTTTGAAAAGGCGCTGGCCGCCCGCCCCGACCACCAACTGATCGACGTTCGCACGCGGGAAGAATACGCGAAGCAACGCCTGAAAAACGCCCTCAACCTCAATTACAACGGCCCGGACTTCGAGTCGCACCTGGCCTACCTCGACAAAACCAAGCCGGCCTACGTGTATTGCCTGTCGGGGGGACGCAGCGCGAAAGCTGCCGAACGGATGCGGAGCCTGGGCTTCCGGCAGGTATACGAACTGGATGGCGGACTGCTGAAGTGGAACGATGGGGGCAAGCCCGTCGAGAAACCGGCGTCAGTCAGCAACAAACCCGGCCTGACGGCGGCGGCGTTCGATAAACTGACGCGGGGCGACCGGCTGGTGCTGGTGGATTTCGGGGCCAAATGGTGTTCACCCTGCAAAAAGATGGCACCCATTCTCGACCAAGTGGCCACCGACCTCCGCTCGCAGGTTCGCCTCGTGCAGGTAGACGTGGACGCGAACCCCGAACTGACCAAGCACCAGCGGGTGACCGAACTTCCCGCGCTGTTCCTTTATCAAAACGGAAAAGTAGTCTGGCAGCAAACGGGCTTCCTCGACGAGGCCGGGCTGAAGCAAGTAATTGCAACCCACGGGAAGTAATGAATTTGATTACCGGTAGCTGAGCGGATGAAGGAAACGGAAATGCCGGGTCCCAACGCAGCTGACCGCCCGCTTCCAACCGCTGACTTCCTGCCTTTTCACAATTCCTCGGTGTAGTTCAGGTCCTTGGCGAAGGTTTCCTGCATGCCGCGCAGGGCCAGGAAGGCAATGACCAGACTGAACACGCCCACCAGGATGCCCGCGGGAATAACCGAACCGTTGAAGACGCCCCTCAGCCACAGGAAGAGCGCCGTGAGCGGCACGACGGCCCCGCGCACGAAGTTGGGCACGGTGGTGGTGACGGTGGCGCGGATATTGGTGCCGAATTGTTCGGTGGCGATGGTCATGAAGATCACCCAGTACCCCACCGAGAGGCCCAGGGCGAAGCAGATGACGTAGAAGGTTTGCAAGCTGACGTCGCGGACCAGGAAATAGGTGGCAATGGTCAGGATGGAGAGGAAGAGGTACACGTACACGACCCGGATGCGGCTGCGCAGGTATTGGCTGAGCGTGCCACTGGCGATGTCTCCCAGCACGATGCCCGCGTAGCAACACGCCACGGCCGCCCCGGCGTTCACCGGTCCCTGCACCCCCAGCGCCTTGCCGAACTCCGGCGACAGCGTGATGAGGATGCCGACCACGAACCACAGCGGTACGCCGATGAGGATGCAACGCAGGTACTTCACCAGCCGTGCCCGGTTGGTGAACAGGGCCACGAAGTCACCCCGGCGGGCATCCTTCTCCTTGGCCCGGCCAAACATGCCCGACTCGGCCACGCCAACCCGCAACAGCAACAGGGAGAGGCCCAACCCGCCGCCGATGAAAAAGGAGGTACGCCAATCGAAGAATTTGGCAATGAAGAAGGCGACCACGGCGCCGCTGATGCCCACCGCGGCCACCATCGTGGTGGCGTACCCGCGCGTTTCCTTGGGCATGATTTCGGCCACCAGCGTGATGCCCGCCCCCAGTTCACCCGCGAGTCCGATCCCCGCAATGAACCGCCACGTGGCGTAGCTTTCGACCGATTGCACGAAGCCGTTGGCAATGTTGGCGATTGAATAGAGAAAGATAGAGCCGAACAGCACGGAAAGCCGCCCTTTTTTGTCGCCCAGGATGCCCCAGAAAATGCCCCCGACGAGCAACCCCGTCATTTGCACGTTGAGCAGAAAAATACCCTGTTCGGTAACGGCCGCCTCGTCGAGCCCCAGTGACTTCAGACTCGGCACCCGCACGATGCTAAACAGGAGCAGGTCGTAAATGTCCACGAAGTAGCCCAGGGAGGCCACGATGACGGCGGCATTGAGCAGGTTGGGTTTGGTTTCCAGGGTTCGCGTGTCTTTCATAGGGGGATGGTTAACTTCCGGTAAGAATAAGGTTTTAGGGGTGAAGTACCAAAAAAAGAAATGAAAGCTTCCCCCGCCAACCCGGCCGGCTGATGATTGACCTCACCCCCTGGGCAGCGGCCCCGTGTCCTGTCCGCAGAACTCGCCCCGCAGGGCCTTGAAGTGGGCGGCCATGGCGATCATGGCGGCGTTGTCGGTGCAGTATTCCAGTTTGGGTATGTACACCTGCCAGCCTTCCCGCTCGCCTTCCTCGCGCACCATCCGGCGCAGGCCCGAGTTGGCCGACACGCCCCCGGCAATGGCGATTTCGCGGATGCCCGTCTGGTGGGCGGCCTTGCGCAGCTTTTCCAACAGGATTCGGATCAGCGTGTGCTGGATGCTGGCGCAGATGTCGTCCAGGTGGCGGGCGACGAATTCCGGGTCCTGTCGGCGATGGTCGCGCAGGAAATAGAGAAAAGCGGTTTTGATGCCACTGAACGAAAAATTCAGGCCGGGCATGTCCACGTCGGGAAAGACGAAGGCGTGCGGGTTGCCGGCCTGCGCGTGCCGGTCGATCAGCGGGCCGCCGGGATACGGCAGGTCGAGCAGCTTGGCGGTTTTGTCGAAGGCTTCTCCCACCGCGTCGTCCTGGGTTTGCCCGATGATTTCCATGGTCAGGTAGTCGCTCACCCGCACGATCTGCGTGTGGCCCCCGCTAACGGTGAGGCAGAGAAACGGGAACTGCGGCCGCGGTTCTTCGATGAAGTGGGCCAGCACGTGCGCCTGCAGGTGGTTGACGTCGATGAGCGGGATGCCGAGCGCCAGCGCGAAGGCTTTGGCAAAGGAGGTGCCTACCAGCAGCGAACCCAGCAAACCGGGGCCCCGCGTGAAGGCGACCACCCCGAGTTGTCTTTTATCCACCGCGGCGTCGGTGAGGGCCTGTGCCACCACCGGAATGATGTTCTGCTGGTGGGCGCGCGAAGCCAGTTCGGGCACCACCCCGCCGTATTTCCGGTGCACCTCCTGGGTGGCCACGACATTGGAACGTATTTTGCCTTCGCTAATCACCGCCGCGCAGGTTTCGTCGCAGGATGATTCAATTGCCAGAATGTGCACACGCTTTGATTTAAGGGGGCAAGTTACGCGTTATCGGTTGTGGTGTACGCCAATGTATACCAGGATTGGTAGGACCAGACGAATAGAGAGAAGGATAATTTCTTATCTGGCAATATTTTAAAAAAGCATTCGTCCTGAAAATGGGCTTCACCCGAATATACAATGCGCGTGACCTGGATTCGAAATCGTTCGGGGTTTACCCCGCATCGAATCGGTATTGGATGTACGAAGCGGGGGATTTCGTTGACTATCCGCCGCCAATTGTTGACTCGGTTTCCGAGCCAGTGAGCACACAGCCCGCAACAATCGACACCCTTTACTGGCCTGATTAGCTGATTGATAATGCTTTGCAGTACGCATGACCCACAACCTATCACTTTATGACTGGTTACCTGCCATCCCCGGTCTCTGATCGGCGGAGAGGTTGAAACTTGGCCGATAACCCGTAACTTGCCACCCGCAACAACCATGCAAGGTATCAAGAAGACTGCTCTCCGGGTTTTGCTGTTCGCCCTGCTGCTGACCGGGTTGCTGGTGGGAGGAGCGGTTATTGCCTTGCGGATTCCCGCCCTGCAAACCCGGGCGGTGCAGTACGCCGCCAAAGAACTAACCGCCCGGTTGCATTTTCCCATTGAAGTGGAGGCCGTCCGCATCCGGTGGTTCAGCACGCTCACGCTCCGTGGCGTACGCATCCGCGACCGCGCCGCCCGGCCGATGATCGAGGTGGGGGAACTGGACGTGAACTTTGCCCTCTCTTCCCTGCTCGACACGGCCACCATCCGGGTGGACGAGGCCACCCTGCGCAACGCCAGTGTGCGGCTTGCCGTCGATGCCCGCACGGGTGACCTGAACCTGGACGACTTCCTCGCAGCCATCAACGAAGCAACCGCTTCCGGCAAAACCACCGCCACGGGCCGCAGTCCGGCCTTCGGCATCCACCGGGTAAACCTGGAAAACGTGCGGTTCAGCTACGACGACCCGCGCGAAGACAGCCTGGACCGGAACCGCTTCGACTACTACCACTTCACCCTCGACAGCCTCTACACCAGCGCGAGCGACTTTCGGATCGCGGCCGACACCATCGCCCTGTCAGTGTCGAAGCTGCGGGCCACCGAGCGGCTCTCGCGGCTGCGCATCCACGAGCTGAGTACCCGCTTCCGCTACACGAAGCGGGACCTGACCTTCGACCGGCTTTTTGCCCGCATCGGCCAATCCACCCTCCGCAACCGCCTCGTAATGAGGTATCCCAACGGTACCCGCGACTTCAGCCAGTTCAACGACCGGATTCGCCTGGAGGCCCACCTCGACAGCGCCGTGGTGAATGCCCGCGACCTGGCCCTCTTTGCGCCGGACCTGCGGGCCTACGACGAAACCTGGCGGGTGAGCGGCGATTTCAAGGGCCGGGTAAGCGGTTTCAAGGTGAAGGGAATGGACTTTTCGTTCGGCCGCTCCAGCCGCCTGCGGGGCGACGTCGGCTTCGACGGCCTGCCCAACGTCCGCGAAACGTTCGTCAACCTGGATTTGCAGCCGTCGGTGGTGGACGCCCGGGACGTGCGACAATACGTGGACGGGGCCGCCTACCGGACGGTGGAAAAATTCGGACGGGTCCGCCTGAAGGGAAAGTTCGTGGGTTTCTCGCGGGACTTCGTGGCCAACGGCGCCTTTCAGACGGACCTGGGCAACCTGGTTTCGGACATCAACCTGAAGATAAGCAATGAAAAGGGGAAGAGTTCCTACCAAGGAAAGCTGACCACCGTCAATTTCGACTTGGGCAAGCTGATCGACGAGCCGCGAAGCATCCAGAAAATCGACCTCTCGGGTCAGGTGGCCGGCCGGGGACTGACCCTCCGGGATGCGGACCTGACGGTGAAGGCGAACGTCGTCCGCCTGGGCTACAATGGCTACGACTACCGCAACGTGCGGGTGGACGGGACGCTGCGGCGCAGCCTGTTCACCGGGCAACTCGCCATCCGCGATCCCAACCTGGTGTTTGACCTGGCGGGCGAGGTGGACCTGCGGCAGCAACGCAACTACGTGGACGTGAGGGGTCGCCTGGAAAAGGCCGACCTGAAGGCGTTGAAACTCAGTCGGGAAAACCTGAGCCTGCAAACCGACCTGAACGTGCGTTTTCAGGGTTTCAATCTGGACGAGGTGGTGGGGGAAGCCCGGTTCCTCCGTTCCACGGTGGTGTACAACAACCGCGCCCTCCGCGTGGACAGTTTGTACCTTTTCGCTTCGAAGGAGGGGCCGGAAACCCCGACGGCTACTTCCCCGACGCTTCCCGTCAACCGGGTTTTCCGACTCGATTCGGAGTTGTTGGCGGTAAACGCCCGGGGCCGATTCGAATTCACCCGGGCTGCCGCGGACCTGGGGCGGCTGCTCCGGGAATATGAACTCTATTTTACCCGCAGTGAAACCGAACAGACGCGTTACTACCAGCAAAAACGAAAAAACCGCCGCCCGGCCGCCCGGTACCAGATCGACTACGCGTTCCAATTCAAGAACATCAACCCCGTGGTTGCCCTCTTCGACTCGAGCGGGTACGTAGCGCGCAATACCCGGCTGGAAGGGGTGTTCACCAGCGGAAACACGTCCATCTTCTCGTTGAACAGCCAGGTGGATACGTTGCGGTACCAGAAATACCGCTTTTACGGCACCACCGTGGACCTGGTCACCTCCAAACTGGCCGACAGCGCCAGCGTGCTGGCGCAAGTAGTTCTTTCCTCGGAAAAGCAGCAACTGGGCGGCTTCGCCCCCACCGAAAACGTGGCCGTGGAGGGCGTCTGGAACCGCGACCGAATTGACTTTACTGGCCGGATCCGGCAGTCGCAGAGCACCAACCGCGCGGACCTGAAGGGCGATATCCGATTCGTTCCCGACGGGGTGGTGTTGGAATTCAAGCCTTCGCGTTTCTTGGTACTGGACAACGAATGGAACCTGGCGCGCGACAATTCAATCACGGTGATTGGCAAACAAGTGACCTTCGACAACGTAAGCCTGGGTAACCGGGGCCAGGTCATCTCCCTGCACGGTGCTCTTTCGGTGGACCCGACCGTACCGGCCCGGCTGCAGGTGCAGGATTTCAACCTGGCCACCCTGGGTCGGCTCCTCGGCCGCGACATCGGGGGCGTGGTAAACGGCTACGTAACCGTGCGCGATGCCTACAATACGCCCAACCTCGACAGTGAACTCTCGCTCGACGAACTGGTGGTGGACAAGTTTTTGGTTGGCAACGTAGCGGGGGAAGCCCGTTGGGATGAGGTGGACAAGCGCCTGCGGATCGATTACCGGATTGAGCGGATGAACAAAGAAATCCTGCTCGTGCGGGGACTGTACGATCCCAACGCCGGGGAAAACGAACCGTCGCTGGATTTGCTGGCCCAGCTTAAGGAGACGGACCTGGAGATCGTCGAGCCGTTTGCCAAACCGTTTGTCTCTCAACTGAGTGGCACGGCCAGCGGCACCGTGCGGATCGGGGGCCGGCTGTCCGCCCCGCTGCTGAAGGGAGAACTGAATTTACGCAAGGGCCGCCTGAAGTACAACTACCTGAACACCTTCTTTCGCTTCGAGGACCAGGTCTTTTTAAGTGAAAATCAGATTGGTACGCGCCAACTGCGCCTGGTGGACGAGGAGGGTAACCTGGCTATCCTGAAGGGCGGCCTCTTTCACGATGGCTTCCGCGATTTCGTGCTCGACTTCAACGCCACCTTCGATCACTTCAAGCTCCTGGATACCGACAGCCGCAGCGGGGAAACGTACTACGGAACGGCTTTCGCCACCGGCAACGCCTCCTTGTTCGGCCCCATCGACAAGATCACCATCCGGGCCGATGCCCGCAGCGAACGCGGAACCCGCATCTACATCCCCCTCGACCGCAAGGCTACCGTGGAGCAACAACGCGACTACATTCAGTTCGTGAGTAAGCAGCGGGCCGATACGGCGCAACGGAAAATCGTCCGCCAAGTAAACTTGTCGGGCATCAAGCTCGACTTCAACCTCGACATCACGCCCGACGCCGCCTGCGAACTCATTTTCGACAAGCGGGCGGGCGACCTCATCAAGGCTACCGGTAACGGAAAAATCAAGCTGCAGATCGACACCAAGGGCGACTTTACCATGCTGGGCAACTACGAGATCGCGGCCGGATCCTACAATTTCACTTTCCTCAACGTGGTCAACAAGCAGTTCAACATCAAGTCCGACAGCCGCATCACCTGGACGGGCGATCCCTACAGCGCCCTGCTGGACATCAAGGCGGCCTACGTGCAACTGGCTTCGCTCTACCCGATCCTGCTCCAGGGAACGGGCGATCCTACCAATCCCGAACAGAAACGGCGTTACCCAGCGGCGGTGCTGCTCAACCTGACGGGCAACCTGATGTCGCCGGAGATCGATTTGGGCGTTGAAATCAATGAATACCCGCGGGTAACTCCCTTTACCACCGCCGTCCCCAGTTTCCTGTCGAGCCTTAAAAGCGACGAACAGGAACTCAGCCGCCAAGTATTTAGCCTGATGGTGTTGCGGCAGTTTTCACCCAAGAATGAATACGCTAGCCGGGGAGCCATCGGCAACAGCGTGAGCGAACTCCTGTCCAACCAGTTCAGCTACTGGGCCTCCCAGATTGACCAGAACCTGGAGATCGACTTCAACCTCGGCGGGCTGGACCAGGAAGCACTCAACAACTTCCAGTTACGGCTCTCTTACGCTTTTCTGAACGGCCGGCTCCGCCTCACCCGCGACGGGAGCTTTACCAATACCCGCAACGAGGCCGACGCCGTGAGCGTGCTGGGCGAATGGACACTCGAATACTGGATCACCCCCGACGGCGAGTTCCGCCTGAAAGTATACAACCGCAACAACCAGAACCAGTTCAGTACCGGACTCTCCAACGCCAACAGTACTTCCACGGGCTTCAGCCTGCTGCATACCCAGAGCTTTAACCGCTTCGGCGAGCTGATCAGACCCAAGCCGAAAAAGAAGGCGACGGAAATCCCGCTGCAAGAAGAAAAAACGGCGGAAGATACCTCGTTGCCCGTGGGCCGGCAGGAGGAAAAATAGCGAAGTAATCAGTTGTTGTAAAGACAGTTAGGATGTGCCAAATTCCCCCCTTACACCAAGTAACGAACGAAGAGACGCGCCCCCTTTTTAAGATTCTCAACGAAGACCGGCGGGCAACCTGCAACCTGGCTGCCGCCGCCATGCAGCCAGCCCAGGCGTCGATGCTGGAAGCCCAAGCTTCTTACCAGAAGGCGGAAAACGCTTGGGAACTGGTAATTATTACCCGCAACCAGATCACCTGCCCCTGGTGGAAGAAACTGCTGGGCACGTACTTTTAACGGGTCAGTTTAAAAGCTGGCCGCTGAACCGGGCGGTAAGTTGCCGAGGTCACCAAAATCCTGATTCAAGCGTCGAGGCGGCCTCCCGTCACCGGAGGTCTTCGAAAATTTCGTTGCAAGGCAGTTTTCCGTCGAAGCACGGTACCAGTCGTTTTGCTTTTCGAAGGCCCCGCGGGTCAATCGCTCCTCACCAGGGAAATTGATTGGTCCAGCTGGCAGACACACCCGGGCTTTCTCCGGAAATTGGCCAGTCCGGCGGGCTCAAAGGAGCACTTGGTCGAAAAATACCTTCCGTCGCCTTGTCCACTATTCACTTTCGGCTATTTTTGTGGTACTGTTCACCGTTCCATCCACCCGTGAGCTTTCCTAAATCCTGACCGTACAAGCTTATGCGAAAGTTACTTCCCGGCTGCGTTTTTTTGCTGACCGTTCTGAGCGGTAGGCCGACCCTGGCGCAGGATGTGCTTTACCAGATCGACGAGCGGAAGATTAACTGCAAGATCACCGACATCAACGCCAAAACCGTCAAGTACTCCAACCCGGCCAACCCCGGCCCCACCTATGCCCTCGACCGGAGTGCGTTGCTGATGGCATTCAACGGAAACGGAAACTACCTCGTATTTTCCGGCGGCGATGACAATGCCGACCGCTCTTCCCGTTCAGCCGACTTCCTGAACGCCACTCTCAAGCGGGATTTTGACATTCTCATTACCCTCGACAACGAGGTAATTGCGGCCCTGGTGGAACGGGTAGGGGATTCCGATATCGCCTACCAGAAACGCGAGCCGGGGGCCGGCAACGCCGGCGGCACCTCGCTGACGGTGGACAAGGCCAACGTGCTCGTGATTCTCTACCGGGACGGTCGGCACGAATTGCTGATCAGCCCCACCGATGCGGCCACGGTGTTGCAGACGGTACGGACCAAGGTGCAGCAACTGAGCGGCACCGAAACGGGCAATCCGCCCGCCGACACAACCGCCACGACCCGGGGGGAAGCCGAGAAACCGGCCAGCGTCGGCGGGATCAACTTCGACCTGGCGGAATACCGGAACAAGGCCCTCCAGAAGATCGATGAACTGGGGGGATACATCAACAGCGTATCCAATAAGAAAACCGCCTTCGGGGAAGCCAACAAGGCGATTGAACTGGCGTGCGAGCTGTTTCTGGACAAGGGACAAAAATCCTACGTGGAAGTGTCGAGCCTCTACCGGACCAGGAAGGACAAGTACCCGGTGCGGACCTACCTCAACCGCCTCAAGCTTACCAAGTACGACAAGGTAGAAGTGACCGTCGCCAACATCGAGTTCGTGAGCGACCTTAAGAAAGGAACGGATGGCAACTACTACGGCGTGGTGACCTTCGAGCAGCGGTTTACGGGCTACGTGGAGGGCAAGCCGGTGTACAGCGACTTCGTTAGAAAAAACGTAACGGTGGTTCTGAAAGGATACACGAGTTATAACGAAGGCCAGGCCAAGGAGCAGTGGGACGTGTTCCTGGCCGACGTGGAAGTGATTGAAACCAGGGCCTAGCCAATGAGGGGGTATCTGATCGCGCTCTTGCTTTGCTACCAGCCCGGTGCTGCCCAGGATTTGCTGCGTTACCGGAACGACAATTTCGCCCTCGAAGTCAAGCAGGTGGACGAGTTCATCGAGCGCTTCAACAACGACGACCACACGTTGATCAAAAAGTACCTCCAGAAGCTGGATTCCGGCTTTCGGTTCGAGCGAGGGCAACTGCTCAAAACCTTGTTCAACGCGGCGGACTCGACCTGGCGTCAGCCGGAGGTGGGCCGCTTCATCGCATCCGTCAGTGACAGCACCAAACCCGTCTACCTGGATTTCTTCGACGACAACTGGTTCGCCGAACTGCGTTGCACGGTTCTTTACAAGGGCAAAACCGACTCGCTCCGGTTGATCATGAAAGTGCAGCGGGAAAGGAACAACGCCTCCAAGTGGGTTTTCGTGGGTGCGGCGGCCGACTTCCTCACGCTTCCCAAAAGCAAGGATCCGGCGGCGTCGCTCAACCCGATGAGCCACGCGGTGGGCTTTTCAGGGATCGACCGGGCCCTCAGCGACCAGAAAAACGTCCGTAACTACCTGCCGCGCGGTTTCGAGAACCACGCCCTGGCGATTTTCGTCCAAGAAACGCGGAACAACCTGCTGCGCATCCAACAAGTGAACCGCATCACGTACCATTTTCTGCAGGTAGACGGGTGGCTGTTCACCCTGGACAATTACCGTCGGAATACCCGCAATTCGGGCTGGCTGATTAGTCGGCTCATCCCCGCGAACGCGGCCGCGAAACTGGATTACAAGTTGGACGTACTGAACCTGAAATGATCGGTAGCCGTCAGTTGTCGAAACTTCTGGTCCGAGCGTGGACGCTTGAACCAGAGAAACCAACCAACAACTACGCACGTAGCTGGAGGTAACCGATTCTTCTTGCTTACTTTACGGTTTACGTAGTTGCAATGCAACGACGCTACGGATGACTTACGACTTATAACTTACTACGTTGTTGATGAAGTTCTGACTGAAAAGGCGGATTGCAACCACCCCGACTGGGCGTCCCCGACTGGGCGTCCCCGACTAACGTTTTTAATAGAAATTTGCTTAACAGCCTACTTCCACTAAAATGAAATCCCAATGACGTAGTAGTGCAATCTTAAAAAACAGCATTTTATTTGCTGACTACTGGATACGGGTGTTAC
>JACMKY010000278.1 GCA_014379925.1 Cytophagales bacterium
GCGGATGAAGGCGCTCTTCTCGACGTCGCCGTAGCCGGCAAACACCACCACGCCGTAGTTGAAGATGTGGAGATACTGGTCGTTTTCCTGGGCGTAGAACAGTTCGAAGTTGCTGCCGAAAAAGGGTTTGCTGGTGAATTCGCTGCGAAACTTCTTGACGTTGACCTGTTCGGCTACCTGAAAGGCCTCTACTTTTAACATACAGTGGGACGGTCCGCCGCCAGCGTGTTTAGCGGTGCAATGTTAGGCTTATTTCGGCAAAAAAGCACCCGGTGCGGGCGGCGGCGGGTGGTCACCTGGCAGCCGCCGGGCGAATCTAACCCCGGATCAATTACTGCCACGATGGGTATTCTTCGTTGCCAATGCATTGCCGGCTTTCCGGTGGGCGGGTGGGCTTCCGCTTGCCTGGGTTGCCTGGTCGTGCTCGCCCTGGGCTGCACGCCCAAACCCGCCTCCTACCGCACCGTGAAATTCAAGCCGACCACCCACACCAAATCAACCTCCCCGAAGAAAACGTCCACGCCCCGCTCGCGGGCCCTGTGGTAGAAACGCAAAAGCCTTTGCGCGCGCAAAGGCTGGGGGTAGTCCGTTGAACCATTCAGCCGGACTGCCTACCGGTACTTTCTCCGGCCCTTCGATTCCAGCCGTTCGTTGGGAATGGTGAACGCCACCACGATGCTGGCAACGAAGAGAACGAAGATGATAACGAGCATGATCATGCGTTTGGCGTTGGTTGTTTAGCGTTTTGAATGAGGGACCTTGCGCGGATGCGTTTACCGGACGAAGCACTGGCCCCGCCGGAATGGCAACCGGCACGAACCAAAACCAACGGGTTCGCAATGTTACCGCTTTTTGGCGTAAATCCAGCCGCGTTCGGCGCTTACCGTTTGCGTAACGAACTCAAAGCGCCAAACGCCGGACGCTGAACGCCCAGGCGAGAACGACCACCAGCAGGCAACCGATCACGTTGTACCACAGAAAAGCGATGCCAGTGGTGAAGTAACAGCCCAGCACCACGGCCTCCGTGACCAGGGCGGCGTAGAAGGTGCTGGATCCGCGAATGGATTTGAAGTAAAACGCCACCACGAAGATGCCCAGGATGGCCCCGTAGAAGAGCGAACCCAGTTCGTTGACCGTCTCGAGGAGGTTGCCCAGCCGGTTGGCGTACTGGGCTACCACCACGCAGTACACGCCCCAACCGACCGTAAATACCTTGGAAGCTACCACGTAATGCCGCTCCGAAGCCGCCGGGCGGATGCTTCGTTTGTAGATATCGACCACGGTGGTGGAGGCCAGCGAGTTGATGGCCGAGGCCGTGGAGCCCATCGAGGCAGCGAACACCACCGCAATCAGCAGGCCGACTAGTCCGGCGGGCAGGTAGCGGGTTACGAAGGAGAGGAACACGTAGTTGCTGTCGTTGGTATTGGCGTCGTCGTCGTTTTGCTTCATCAGGTCCAGGGCCCGTTGCCGGATCTGACCCGCCTTTTCCTGCGACTGCGCCACGCGCCGGCCCGCTTCCCGGATGCCCGCTGCGTCGTCGGTCCGCAACGCCCCCACCAACCCGCGCACGTCGCGTTCCTTTTGCCGGAAGGCCTGGCGATGCTGCGCCTCCAAGTCCTGGTAAGTGGCGGCGTAGGGGCTTTCGTACATCTTTTCGGTTTCCACCCGGTTGAAGAACAGCGGCGGAACGGCGAACTGGTAGAAGACGAAGAGCACCGAACCGATGAACAGAATGCTCAGCTGCATCGGGATCTTGACGATGCCGTTCATCAGCAGACCCAGGCGGCTCTGCGCCACGGAAGCGCCCGCCAGGTAGCGCCCCACCTGCGACTGGTCGGTGCCGAAGTAGGACATAGCCAGGAAAAACCCGCCGATCAACCCCGACCAGAGGTTGTAGCGGTTGTTCCAGTCGAAGGAGAAGTCGATGGCGTTGAGCTTGCCCGTTTTGCCGGCCACCCGCACGGCGTCCAGCAGCGAAATGTCGGCGGGCAGCAAGTGCACCATCATCCCGAAGGCGGCAAACATCCCCGTCAGGATGATGGCGGCTTGTCCCAGTTGGGTGTAGCTGACGCCCTTGCTGCCCCCGGCCACGGTGTAGACGATCACCAGCGCGCCGATCACCGCGTTGGTCAGGTAAATGTTCCACCCCAGGATGGAGGACAGGATGAGGGAGGGTGCGTAGATGGTCAGGCCGGTGGCCAGACCCCGCTGGACGAGAAAGAGCGCCGCCGCCAGCGCGCGGGTTTTCAGGTCGAAACGGCCTTCCAGGTATTCGTAGGCCGTGTAGACCTGCAGGCGGCGGTAGATGGGAACGGCCGTGATGGACAAGACGACCATCGCTACGGGCAGGCCGAAGTAGAACTGCACGAAGCGCATGCCGTCGGCGTAGGCCTGGCCGGGGGCGGAGAGGAAGGTGATGGCGCTGGCCTGGGTGGCCATGATCGAGAGTCCTACCGAGTGCCAGGGCAGGGTTTTGTTGGCCAGCAGGTAACCTTCGATGTTTTGGCTGCCCCTTCCTTTCCACACCCCGTACAGGACGATGAACACCAGCGAGGCGACGAGGACGATCCAATCCAGGGAACTCATTCAAAGAATCGGGTGAAGAAATAGAGACCCGCGATCGTCAGCAGCAGTTGCGCGAGAACCAGGGTGTACCAGGCCCGCCAGGTCCGGAAGAAAGGCGGGGTTTCTCCCGACGGGTCCGTTGGAACGCCCGGCGAACCCCGGGGCGAAGACGCTTCCGGATTTTCCTGCTCATTGCGGGTAATGGCCATTCAGACGGGAGATAAGCGGATCAGCCGGGCAAGTTAGCAAACTTCGTCCGGTTTGGAAGCGTAGTTGTAAGGTGGATAATCCAAATATCTACTGGCGTGGGGATCAATCTGCATAAATCTTCCCAACTGCGCATCGTACATCCTGGCCCCGTAATCTACCCAGTTTAGGCCCAAGTCGGCCACCTTCTCCTTGCCGTTGTACGGGAACTTGTGGTCCGGACTACCCTGCTTTTCGATGCCGGTCAGGTTCAAGCCGAATGGCGGGTAGTGGTTCTCTTGGGCTACCATCGCTTCCGCGTAGCTGATCTTTACGTCGTCGAACCACACATCCACGTCGCTCTCGTTGGCCACCAACGCCTGCAGGTAGCCCCCTGACCCGCCGTCAACTGAGGCAAAACCAGCGGCTCCCAGCCTGCCTTGGCCCCCGCCGTTTCTGTTGTCTAATCATTCATCCCATGAAGATAGGAGAACGCATCAAGCAGGTACGCACCGCCAAAGATTTGTCTCAGAAGCCGGTGGCCCTGGCCTTGGCGATGAACCAGGCGCAGTTCTCTCGCATTGAAGGCGGGCGTACTGATCCGGCTCTCTCGGTGATTGAGAAGATTGCCCAGGCCCCGCCGCCCTGGCGCTGAAAGACGAATACCCCTTCGACTTCCTGGAACTAACTCCCCAGCACGCCGAATATGAGTTGGAAGAAGCCCTACTGGCCAACGTGCGCAAATTCCTCACCGAAATGGGCGGTGCCTTCACCTTTGTGGGCAACCAGTACCGTCTGGAAGTGGAAGGCCAGGAATACTTCATCGACCCGTTGCTCTACCATCGTGCCTTGCAAAGCTTGGTGGCCATTGAGTTGAAAGTGGATGAGTTCAGGCCTGAATACGCGGGTAAGGCAAATTTCTACCTCTCCTTGCTCAACCGCACGGTAAAATTGCCGCACGAGAACCCCGGCATTGGCATCCTCATCTGCAAAGGCAAGCAACGCACGGTGGTGGAGTTTGCCCTGGAGGACATCCACAAGCCCATTGGAGTAGCCACTTACTCGCTTGCCAGCCAATTGCCGCCTAGTTTGGCGGCCTTTTTCCCCAGCCAGGAAGAATTCACCCGGCGGGTAGAAACCCTCACCGAAGCCTTGAAAAAAGACACCCAGTAACTTTTGACTAACCTCATCGAGAAGTAGTTACATAAAAGTCGGAAGGAGAGGCCACACTTTTCAAGGAATCAATCCACTTGGCGGGCTTGGTCGGCATTCTCGAGCCGATGGGTGGTCAGTAAGCGCCAGCGAATGGGCTTCTCCCCTTGGGGTGGGTGTTCTTCCCGAGCTTCCAGGGCGTATACGGTTAGCACTTGCCCCTTCAGGGCCGCGGGAGCCAGCCTTACTTGGGCCCACCGTAAAGCGATGGTAGCTACTCGCTTGCCGCGCCCGGTTCGCTGCTCGCCTTTAATGTGGAGAGAGAAGCTCCCCCCGAGGACCTGCTCACCCAGGTAAGCGTAGAGCTTTCTCGACTCATTGGCTAAGCGACGATCTTGGCAGGAACGAATTAAGCGCTGGGTTCGCTCATCGGGTAAGCGCTCGAAGAGTTCATTGATGTCCCCTTCCCGGTCGGCAATAATGGTGAGTTGGCCAGCTTGTCGGAGCACCGACTGGCTTTCTTTAGCGGCTTGAAGCCAGCGGTAACTCTCCTTGTCTTCAATAAGTTGTTGCTTGTAATGGCGTTGGTGCTTACCGGCCGTTTGGGCTTCTCTACTCCAGTGGATGACATTGCTATAACCGATACAGCGGCCGTGTTGGGCTTCTACTACCAGGGAAGGATGCAGCAAAAAGCCTAACTGCCCCTGCTGCTGGTTGCCAATGGTACCCAAACCTGCTGGATGGGTAATGTTGGCTCGGTTGCGCTCGAAATTAGGCTGGGTAGTATCTTGAATGACCAAATAATGCTGGCCAGCCTCTACTTGGCGCTGGCAATCGGCATACAAGTACTGCTTGATGTCCTCGGTAGCTAAACGAGGGTTGTGTAACAAGCGGTAGAAGCTCCGCTGTTGAGCCTCATTGTCGGCTAATTGGTGAATTACCACCCTCTCCTGGGCCACCATTTTTTTACCAGTTGGCCCACTCGTTTGCCGATCCGGACATCTTTGAATAGCTGCGCCATACTCCGTTGCATTTTGTCTTTTTCAGCGTTCGGCGGTCTGGCCTGGAAGACAAATGTTGTCCTGACCAGCTTCTTGTGCCCCGGGTATGTTTTGCCTTAATTATGGCTGTGAAGATACCGATGTCGCAAATTTACGAGCATTATAGTGCTCCTAATGATTTAATTCGTTATGACCGACAGATAGGGGTGTAACGGGGACGAGACCAAATTTCTGGGATATGGCATTGATGATTTAAGGGACATCGGGGAGGATAAACATGACAAAATTATCAATAAAAAAGCTATTCA
>JACMKY010000279.1 GCA_014379925.1 Cytophagales bacterium
CCAAGGTTGTCATTCTGAGCGATAGCGAAGAACCTTGTTTAGGGTTTTGCACTGAAATCCCAACCAGGTTCTTCGCTATCGCTCAGAATGACATTGTTAAAATGGTCACCATTAATCGTCTGCTTTCAATCTAACAAAGTAGAATTAAGTATCTACGCAGAACTAAACCATGCTTAGTATAATTATTATTGATTGTCAGGAACTAACAGGCCCGTACCTTACGAACCCAACAACCCGCGCCGCCGTGCCTTCCCCTCTCCACAGGAGAGAGGGCCGGGGGTGAAGCACTCCACCCGCACCTCTTCGTCATCAACTCTGGCAGTAGCTCGCTGAAGTACCAACTGTTTCGCTGGCGGCAGGTTATAACGCTCTTTTTTCCAGTTCATACACCGCCGCCAGGATTTCGCGGTCCACCATTTCCAGCGGCACGTTCCGTCGTTCCATGGCTCTCCGGGCCACTTCGAGGGCTTTGTCGAGGCGGTAAGTTTCCCACTGATCACCCCCGCCCCAGGAAAACGAGGGGACGAATTTGGGAGGGAATCCCGGGCCGAACAGGTTCACGTTCACGCCGATGACGGTGGCGGTATTGAACATCGTGTTGATGCTCGCCTTGGAATGGTCGCCCATCATCGTGCCGCAGAACAGCCGACCGGTATCCCGGTAGCGGTTTTCGGCGTAGTTCCACAACTTCGCGTTGCCGTAGTCGCTCTTCATGTTCGACGTGTTGGTGTCCGCCCCCAGGTTGCACCACTCCCCGATCACCGAGTTGCCCAGGAAACCGTCGTGTACCTTGCTGCTGTAGCCAAGGATGACCGAATTGCTCACTTCGCCGCCCACTTTGCAGGAAGGCCCGATGGTGGTATCGCCGATCATCCGCCCCCCCACGTTGATGATGGAGTCTTCGCCCATGGCAAACGGCCCGCGCACCACGGCCCCTTCCATCACCTGGGCGTTCTTACCCAAATAAACCGGTCCCCGTTCGGCGTTGAGTACGGCCGCCTTCACGGTGACGCCGGCTTCCAGAAACACGTCCGCCGGGTTATAGACCACCGTGTGCGGATCGGAAACGGGGTGCGAGGTCCGGTCCCGGGTAATGAGGGCGAAGTCCGCGCGGATCTGCGGTCCGTTCTCGGTGAAGATGTCCCAGGGGTTGGCAATGACGGTGAAGTGGGCGGCCGGGTCGTCTGCCGGCGCGGTGGTCGCCTGGTCGGCAGTCGGCGGGTAAAAATTAGCGGGGCGCGCTTCCTTTCCCCGCGTACGAGCGGCAACCAGGACGTTTTTCCGCACCAGTTGCCCGCCGGCGCCCAGTTGTCCGATCGCCCGCACCAGCGCGGCGTTGGGGCAAACGGCGCCGTTGATGAACACGTTTTCTTCGGCTTCCACCAGCGGAAACTTCTTTTGCAAATAAGGCTGGGTGAGGCAGGAAACCGGACTGTCCAGCCAACGCTGCCACTTTTCGGCGATGGTCAGGATGCCCACCCGCAAGTGGCTCACCGGACGGGTGAACGTGAAAGGCAGCAGGTTAGGCCGGATGCGGGGGTCGTCGAAAAGAATGTAGTTCATGGCAATTCCGTCAGCGCAAAAAACCAAAAAAGTCTCTAAGATTTTTAGAGACTTTCCCGCGGCAATGCGGATGAAAAACCAGCGGTGGGCATCCGGGCGGTTTGCCCCGTCGCCCAACGGGAGCCTCTGGCAAACCGGCTACCTTACCAAACCCATCACGCGTCCTTCTTCTGGTAGCGCTTGTTGAACTTGTCCACGCGGCCCGCCGTGTCCAGCAGCACGTTCTTGCCGGTGTAGAAGGGATGCGACTCGGAACTCACCTCGATCTTTACCACCGGGTAGGTCTTGCCGTCGGTCCACTGGATGGTTTCGGCGGGTTTCATCGTGGAACGGGTCAGGAACTTGAAATCGCTGGACTGGTCCCAGAAAACCACTTCTTTGTATTCCGGGTGAATGCCGTCTTTCATGGCTATGAAGGGAGTTGGTTAAATTGCTTCTCGAAAAGGCCCGCAAATGTAATGAATAATGACGAATGGCGAATGATTAATGGGAAAGAATAATCAGTCATTCGTCATCAATCATTCACCATTCATCAAAACCACGGATTGACGAAGTCGAGCAAGTAGAGGAGCAGGCTGGAGACCAGGGTAATCAGGATGAACAACCCGTTGAAAACCAACAACATCATCAGGTTGAAGCGGTATTTGTTGCGGGCGCGGTCTTCCAGTTGGCGGGCCACGCGCGTGGTAAGGTAGAGGCTGAGGGTAACGAAAATCATCAGCATCAGCACCCGCGCCACCGGGTTGGCAAATATTCCCTCCAGAAAGGGCAGGTTGTTCTCGCGCGGTTTTCCCTTGATGACCCGGTTCATAAACACCAGGATTTCGAAGTAAACCCCGCTGATGACCGTCACGATCTCCACCGAAATCAGCACCACGTAGTACTTGATTTTGGTTTCGCGGGGCGGGGCGAAAATATCCCGCTCGATTTCGGCGATCAGGTCGTTGACCCGCTTCACCACCACCGGCGACGCCGTCTTTTCCTGAATCTTCTCCTCCAACAGCTGCTTGAGTTCGTCGCGCGTCCGGAGCAGGTCGATCAGTCGCCGGGAACGCTGAAGTTTGTTTTGTTTCTCCACGAACCGGATGATGAGCGGGATGAGCAACCCCAGCAGCGGAGCGAACGAAAGAAAGTCGGAGAAGGGCATACGCGGGCGAAAACCGGGGTTACTGACCCCGGTTGCGAATGTAGGGGATGTTTTTTGAATGCGGGGCCACCCCCAAGACTGCTGCATTCCGTACGAATGTCGGTCATGCCCGGTTTAGTGCGCAGGGCAAAGAAGGAAGAAACGGTGTCGGCAGCCGGGTGCCGAATCTGCCGGGTACGAAGTAAATTTCGTTGGGTAAATTCAACTGGTTTTGATAACTTCCTCGCGTGACCATCGCTCCCCTGGACCTGATTTTGCTGCTTGGCTGTTTACAAGGGTTTATTCTGGCGTCGCTGCTGTGGTTTAACCGGAAAGGTAACCGTCTGTCAAACCGACTGCTGGGGGCACTGATCGGCTTGCTGGCGCTGATGAGTCTGGCCGTGGGAATACCGGTCACCAATCGCTGGATGAGCCACGCGGTGGAGTTGTTACCCCTCATTATGGTGATGCCACTGGGACCACTCATTCTCTTTTACACCAAATCCGTACTCGATCCGGCGTTCAGAATTGGCCGAACCGAACGGCTGCAATTCTATCCGGTCGTGCTCGATTGGGGAGCCAACCTGATGGGCTGGATTTTCATCGGCGGAGCCCTGCTC
>JACMKY010000280.1 GCA_014379925.1 Cytophagales bacterium
GGGGGCGTGAAATACACCATCAAGGACGGCATCCTCTACGACGCCAAGAAACTGCTGGCCGACGTGAAGAAGATGGTGGACGAGGCCAAAGCGAAGGAGAACTTCCGGATCACGCAGCCAGGGCTCGGCAAGGGAGAAGCCAGGTGACCCGGTCCGGCGGAGCGGAAAATAACCGCAATGAAACAAAAACCCCATCCGTTCGAACGGATGGGGTTTTTGTTTCATTGCGACCAATCAACCAAAACTTACGCCGACATGCCCAGTTGCGGCAGGTTGATCACGGGCGGATTGATGGCGTTCAACACCGGCTCGATGCGCTCCGTCAGGCGTTCCTTCACGAAACCGTTCCGCAAATGAACGGGCAGTTCTTCTACCCACTGCTGATACACTTCCAGACCGACGGCCTTGGCCACGAAGCACTCGTGAACGAAGTTAAGGTAACTCACAATGTGCAGCAGGGACTCGTGAAACAGCTTGAAATTAATGTCGGCTTCCACGAAGCGCTCGATCTCCCGGTGGTTGGCCGAAATCTTGAGCCGGCCCAGCAGGTCGAAGAAGGTGGTGTAACCGAAACGCCAGGTGAGCTGTTGCCAGTGGCTGGTATCGAACTTCTGCAGGATTTCGCCGGTTCGGACGCTGCGCAAGGCCGTGTTCGGATCGTCCTGGATCCGTTGACGAACGGCTTTCGCCCGGATCTTGCGCGTGGTGCGCAGGAACTGGCCGATCTGCGACTGGGCTTCCAGTTCCTTTCCCGCCAGATTCAGGCTGGGCTTGTAGGCCGACAACGGCAAACGGTGCACGCGGAAATCGTTGTAGTGTCCGGCGGCGTAGAAACCGATGGCGGTCGGGTAAAATCCCTTCACCACCAGACGGCCCACCTCGCGGCGCACCAATTCACTGTTGTTGCTCCGCACGCCGTGGGTGTAGAGGAAGGCCCGCAGGCCGGCAAAGATGCTATAGTACGCCTGCGGGAACGTCCAGTGCAGGGCGTTGCGGAGGTAATGCTCGTCTCCCAACTCGGCCGTGCTGCGAAGGGCGTATTCCGTGCTCCAGCAGTTGTGCAGCTGCTTGCGGATCTGGGCGGTATCGGCTTCGCTGAGCGACGGATTGTGGTTGAGAAAATGCGTCAGGTTCTGCATCGCGTACGATCCTTCCGACCATTGCAGGTGATAGCCCATGGCGAAGAAGTAGTTGAGGAATACCTGGGCCGGAATGGATTTCTGCCACTCCTTGGTGTCCGTTGGACTCTCCTGAGCGGCAGCCGGCAAGGTATTCTTGGCTGATACCGAAGCACCGGACAAATCGGCGACGGGGGCTCCCAAGGGGAACAAAGCAACTTGGTTGTTCTCAGATGTAGTTTGCATACCGTATCAACATTTTTAGTAACTGTGAAGTTCGCTAATTGTAATTTTTATTATAAAAAAGAATCCAACTAAATGCTTAGTGTACTCCCCGGTAACGGGAGCCCTTGCTTGGCTAAAAGCGACAAATGAGCGCAAAAAAGCCCATTTTTCTCCATTATAGGCAGTACGGCAAAGCC
Source organism: Cytophagales bacterium (assembly GCA_014379925.1). Classification (GTDB taxonomy): domain Bacteria; phylum Bacteroidota; class Bacteroidia; order Cytophagales; family ES-bin-26; genus ES-bin-26. Next base: position 1,541 of record JACMKY010000280.1, read on the forward strand.
GGGGCAAAAGAAAAGGCGTTTGTTCATAGTATTGCACTTTTCAAAGCAGGCAGTGTTGAAGACCAGCGGCAACGACCGGGTCACCTACCCGGTCAGAAAACGGTTCTTTCGGGGAAACTGCTTTCGGGCCTCTCCCCCGCACCGTTTCAACGAGAAATTTATTTGTATTGTTTTGAAGTACATCAAAGATAGAAAAGTATTTCAGAGTTTGCAAAATTATTTTTGCCGGCTCATTCCGAGCGGGGAAGTAAGTAGCCGGAAAAGTTTTTCGGGACCAGGGGACCGAATCCAAGGGGCGTGTTTTCTACGGACATCGCCGGGGTGAAAAGCCAGGGGCCATTCCGGGAACCGTTCAAAAAATGGGCAACCTAACCACGCGGGTGCAAGCCGGGAACGGAGCAGTGTTTCGTGCTCTGGTACGCATCCACTACCCCACCAGCGTACTCAATGCCATCACCCCGGCCAGACCCGTCACTGAAACCAACGTTTCCATCACGGACCAGGTTTTGAGGGTATCGGCCATCGAGAGTTGAAAGTATTCCCGAAACAGCCAGAAGCCGGTGTCGTTTACGTGCGAAAACATCATGCTCCCGGCCCCGATGCTCAACACCATCAGGTTGGGCTCGACGCCCGACACCCGGAGCAGCGGCGCGACAAACCCCGCCGTGGTGATGCCCGAAACCGTGGAAGACCCCACGCACACCCGGATGATGGCGGCCATGCCCCAGCCCAGCACGTAGGGGTGCAACGACGAATCGCGCATCAGGTCGGCGATGGACTGGCTCACCCCGCCGTCGGTGAGGACTTGCTTCAAGGCCCCCGCGCCGCCAAAAATCAGCAGCAGCATAGCTACCTCCCGAATCGCATCCGCCAAAAGAGTCGTGACCTCCGCCATGGGTCGGCCCCGTTGAATGCCCAGCGTAAACACGGCCACCAGTACCGAAATCAACATGCTCACGGTGGGTTCACCGACGAAGAGCAGCGTTTGTTTGCCAACCGAACCGTCGGGCAGGAGCGGGCTGAGTACGGTACTGAGGCCGATCAGGAGAATGGGCAGCAAAACGGTCAGGAAGCTTACCGCGCCGGAAGGCATCTGATCGGGCCTCAGTTCGGGGGCGATGAAGGCTTGGTTGGGCAGGGTCGTGTAGCGTTTCAGCGTCGCGCCAAACAAGGCACCCGAAACCAGGATGGCCGGTACGGAAACGAGGATACCGTAAAAGAGCGTCCGGCCCAGGTCGGCGTTAAACTGTTTCATAACCGCCAGCGGCGCCGGGTGCGGGGGCAGATAGCCCTGCGTAACCGACAGCGAAGCCAGCATCGGTAACCCGATGTACAGCGCCGGTAGTTTATACCGGTAGGCCACCGTGATGACCAGCGGAGCCAGCAGCAAAAAACCCACCGAATAGAACAACGGCAATCCCACGATAAAACCCGTCACCAGGAACGCCCAGCGCACGTGCCTGGTCCCGACGACTGCCATCATGTTGACGGCGATCCGTTGCGCCGCTCCGCTCTGAGCCACCAGTTTTCCCAGCATCGCCCCGAGCGCAATGATACCCATGATGGAGCCCACCGTACTGCCAATGCCCTGCTGAATGGATTCCATGATCACCGTCGGTGGCATACCCAAGGCCAGTCCGACGCCCAGCGAGACCAGTAGAAAAGCCAGAAACGGGTGCAGCCGGACGTACGAAATCAGGGCGATCAGGACGAGGATGCCCAGCACGGTGGTGAGTAAGAGCATAGTAGGCGTGGGGCTGGCAAGGGCAAAGACAAGCGGGTAAGCACGCCGGCAGTAATCCTAAATTGCGGGCAACCGGACTTTTAACCGCCTTTTGCCGGACTAGTTTGGTTGCTTCTCAAACGCTGACGGCTATTTCGCCAACACCCGCACCCGTACGTGGGAAGGCTGACTGGCCGAAAAGTGGACCCGATGGGTGGCCTTCCGGAAATCGGATTCCGTGGCTTGCCGGATGTTGTGAAATTGCTGGGGATTGCGATCCACCAGCGGAAACCAGGAGCTTTGCACCTGTACCATCAGTTTGTGTCCTTTCCGGA
>JACMKY010000281.1 GCA_014379925.1 Cytophagales bacterium
GAGCATTCCCTCGTCCATGTTCACGTCGATCACCTGCGCCCCGCCTTCGACCTGGCTCCGGGCCACGGCCAGCGCCGCTTCGTAGTCACCGGTTTTGATGAGCCGGGCAAACGCCTTGGAACCGGTTACATTGGTGCGCTCACCGATGTTAACGAAGCTGTTGTTGCCGAATATCTTCAACGGTTCCAGGCCGCTGAACTTGGGCAGCCGCTCGTTGGCGGGAACCCGGCGGGGCGGGTACTTGGCCGCCACGTCGGCAATGGCCCGGATGTGGGCGGGCGTGGTGCCGCAGCAGCCGCCGATGATGTTGATGAAGTTGTGTTGAAGAAAGCCCTCGATGCTCGCCGCCGTGTGTTCCGGCAGTTCATCGTACTCGCCGAACTCGTTGGGCAAACCCGCGTTGGGGTGGGCCGAAGTAAAAAACGGGGCCTTGTCCGAGAGTTCTTCCACGTAGGGACGCAGCAGATCGGCTCCCAGGGCGCAGTTGAAACCCACGCTCATCAGCGGAAGGTGCGAAACGGAGTACAGAAAAGCCTCGACCGTCTGGCCGGACAGCGTGCGTCCGCTGGCGTCGGTGATCGTGCCCGATACCATGACCGGCACCCGCGGCGTCCCTTCGCCCTTTTGGCTGGCTTCCCTTTCGTCGAAAACCTGTTCGATGGCAAACAGGGCGGCTTTGGCGTTGAGGGTATCGAAAATGGTTTCCACCAGCAGAATATCCGCCCCGCCGTCCAGCAGACCGCGTACCTGTTCAGTGTAGGCCGTTACCAGGTCGTCGAAGGTGACGGCGCGGTAGCCGGGGTTGTTTACGTCGGGCGAAAGGGAGGCCGTGCGGTTGGTGGGGCCGATGGAACCCGCCACGAAGCGCGGCTTATCGGGATTGGCGCGGGTGAATTCCTCGGCCACCTCCTTGGCCAGCCGGGCCGATTCGTAGTTCAACTCGTACACCAGGTCTTCCAGGTGGTAGTCGGCCATGGCAATGGAGGTGCCGCTGAAGGTGTTGGTTTCGGCGATGTCGGCCCCGGCCTCGAAATACTGGCGGTGGATCTCCTGGATAATCTGCGGCTGGGTGAGCGACAACAGGTCGTTGTTGCCCTTCAGGTCGTGGGGAAAATCCTTGAACCGTTCGCCCCGGTACCCCTCCTCGGTGAGGTGGTAGCCCTGAATCATGGTACCCATGGCGCCGTCGAGCACCAGGATTCGCTTTTGCAGCAGATCGGAAATGGCCATCAAGTAATAATTAATGATGAATAAATGATTGATGGATAACGAAAGAACGATCGGGTGTTCGTCTCATTACTCACCGTGGACAAGCCTTATCAGGAGAGGGGAGCTTGGATGGATCCGCTGTATTTTATCTTTCTCCGGCTTTACGGAGTGGGAGTTAGCACCTTTTATAATGATGAATGATGGATGATTAAGGGTGAATGAGGAGGGGAGGTTGTGACGTAACCAGGATTGGCTTAAAAAAGCTGATCCTAATTGTTTGTTAACCATTGCTCATTCGTCATTCATCATTCATTATAAGGGTTGCTAAGACTTCATCGGGCCCAATCCCTCCGTCTTTCTCGATAAGTATTGCAAAGGTAAAGAAAGGAACCGTACGAAAAAAGCGGGGCCTGCCCGAAGTGTTGCCCGGCCAGTCGCGCTTTGGGCGGATGTTTGCTACTTTTGCACCGTTTCCGTCCGGAACCTCCGGCGGTCGATTGCGTACTTTTCCTCCGAAGCAGTTTGAAACTCGCGGCCATTGACATCGGCTCCAACGCGGCCCGGCTCCAGATCAGTGCCGTGCTCGAATACGCGGGTGCCGTTTCCTTTAAGAAAATAGAATACGTCCGCTTCGCCCTGCGCCTGGGCCACGACGTGTTCACCACCGGGCGGATCAGTCCGGAAGCCGAGGCCCGCTTCGCGAAACTCCTGCGCTGTTACCAACTGCTGCTGGAACTGCACGAAGTGGACGACTACCTGATCTGCGCCACCTCGGCCATGCGCGAAGCGGAAAACGCCGCCGAGGTCGTGGCCCGGGTGCAGCAAAGCCTGGGACTGACCATTCAGGTGATTGATGGCAACCAGGAAGCCGAATTGATCAGCCGGGTAGTGCGGCGAACCTTGGCGGACAACCGCCCTCACCTGCACGTGGACGTGGGGGGTGGCAGCACCGAACTGACCCTGTACGTAAACCGGCAGAAAACCGCCAGCCGTTCTTTCCGGGTGGGGTCGGTGAGGCAACTGGAACGCACCGAATCACCGGCCGAGTGGGAAGCCATGCGCAACTGGCTGGAAACGAACGTTCCGCCGGGCGACCAGCCTCCGCTGGCCGTGGGAACGGGGGGCAACATCAGCAAGATCTACGAGCTGTCAAACCGCCGGGCCGCGCCCATTTCCCTGGAAGAGATCGACCGGGTGCAGCAATACGTCGCTTCCCTTTCCCTGGCCGAACGCATCCAACGCCTGCAACTCAACCCCGACCGGGCGGACGTGATCGTGCCGGCCGCCCAGATCTACCTCGCCGCCATGCGGTGGGCGAAAGCCCAGGAAATGCTGGTGCCAAACCTGGGACTCAAAGACGGCATGCTGGAATGGCTCTACGAGCAGCGGAGGTCCGTAGTCGAGGGTCCGTAGTCGAGGGTCGATCGGCTATTCCCCAAACCGCAGGGTTTCCTCCACTTTGCCGCATTCGAGCATTTGGTCGCCGAAGTACGGGTTCTTGATCTCACTTTCGGCGCTTAACCAGTAGGCTCCCTGGTCGTTGAGTGCCATCGGGCAGTACTGCCGGTAGACGGTTGCCCCGTTTACGCCCACCTGGCGAACCAGGGCGTACATACCCGCCGACAACTTGTCAAACGCCGCCCGTTGCGAGCCTACGGTTTTTCCGGCCCGGAAGAGCGCCGACTGCCGGGTCAGGCTGTCCACCTGCGCCGCCCAACCGCGCCTGGCTGCCGAATCGAGGACGGTGGCATCGGTTTTTTTCAACGAGGCTTCGAAAGCGGCCGCCTGCTGGGTAGCCCGCGCCGCGTCGA
>JACMKY010000030.1 GCA_014379925.1 Cytophagales bacterium
CCTGGTGAAGGCGATGATCGAGGCGGGCAAGCAGATGGGCTTCGAAGAATCACTGGCCGCCTTGCTGGTCAAGCAGACTATGCTTGGTTCCTTCCACCTGATCAACACCGCCGATAAAACCCTCGATGAACTGGTAACCGCCGTGGCCTCCAAAGGCGGCACCACCGAAGCCGCGCTCCGGCAATTTACGGAAGGTGAACTGGCCCAGACCCTTATCCGGGGCATCATCGCCGCCGAACAACGGGCCAAGGAACTTTCAAAAAGTTAGCGGGAAAACTCCCCGGTGCCAATGGGAGGCTTTCACCGGTCAAAGCGAACGGGCTGGTAACCAAAAACCCCGGGCGCAACTGACTGCGTCCGGGGTTGTGTGCACAGTATCGGAGCCTGGGATATTGTCGAAGCGTCACGCCAGGTAAGGTTGCAGCAACTGGAGCCCCACGCCGGAGCGGAGTTTCTTCAACGCATTTTCCTTTACCTGCCTTACGCGCTCCCGGGTCAGGCCCACTTCTTCCGCGATGTCTTCCAACGAACGGTTGTATTCGTATCCGATCCCGAAGAACTGACGAATTACTTCCTGCTCCCGTTCCGTCAGGGTGGACAGCAGCCTTTCCATTTCGATTTTCAGGGAGTCCTTCTGGGCCATGGCGCCATCGGCCAAGTCGGCATCCGGGTTGCTCAATACGTCGAGCAGGGTACCGTCCTCACCTTCGTCGAAGGGCGCATCGAGGGAGGATTGCCGGATGGAAGCCGTATTGGCACTCTTGATTTCCTGCACGTTGATTCCCAGAAACTCGGCCAATTCTTCGGTGGTGGGTTCCCGTTCGAACTTTTGCTCCATCACCGAGGCCGCCTGGCTGATCCGGGAGAGCTCGCCGATCTTGTTGGCCGGAATCCGCACGATGCGCGAGTGATTGGCCAATGCTTCCATAATGGACTGGCGGATCCACCACACGGCATAGGATATGAACTTGAAACCCTTGGTCTCATCAAACATCTTGGCTGCCTTGATCAGGCCCACGTTTCCTTCGTTGATCAGGTCGTTGAGCGGCATCTTGCTATGGTGATACTGCTTGGCTACTGAAACTACGAACCGCAGGTTAGCCTTTACTAATTTCTCCAAGGCCGCCTGGTCGCCCTGCTTAATGCGGCGGGCCAGGTTCACCTCTTCCTCCGCCGTCACCAAGGGCACTTTGGAAATTTCGTTGAAGTACTTTTCTACTGCCGCACTGTCGCGGTTCGTGATTAAATTGCTAATCTTCAGTTGTCTCATGTTTCAATCGTTGTTTATTTTTGCAAGTCCGTAAGAAGAAATACAATTTTTACTTTGTAAAAGTTTATCGCAGGCCGAAATTTTCGGATAATTCGTAAGAAGCCTCCACCTTCCGGCACTAAAATCGACCTTTTCCCGCAAAAACCAAAAAGCCCCCAATTTATGGAATCAGCGGTTTCTTCTCGTCTGGTCGCTGAACCAGAAACAACATTATTCCTGGGCAACTTCTTAACGTAGAGGCTTAAACAAAGCGTTTTTACCTTCGGTGCGGTCAGATTACCCGGTATTTTACCTTGTTTCACCCCGCTTGCGCCAGTCTTCCCGCGGTTGATGCGTCATCGGCTGGCATTTGGACACCAAAACGATTTTACACCGGCTTTTTACTAAACGGTTTACGTCTTCAATTCGTCTGTGCACTTCCTGCTATCTCGCGTTTCTCGTCACCAATTCGACTTTCAACCCGGGGGTACCCGGGACAAGGCAATCGTGTCATTTTGTCGAGTCAGTACATTTTCAGCAAACCGAGTGCGAAATTACTTACAAAATAATGTGAATACAATAGATAAGAATATGAATGATAATACGGATGCAATCGAAAAGAGTATGAATGCCACGAAGAAAAAACAAGCCTCCACCGAGCAGTGTACGCCCCGGTTGGTGTAAGTATTTGATGGGTTTGTGTTCAAAAAATTGTGGTCCGGTGGCCGAATGGGTGGTCTTCCGGAGGCAGGTGCGGGGGTTTCCTTTTGAAAATTCCAAACGTCCGGCAGTGGCTGCCAACGGGTAAGCAATTCCTTCAAACGCCTGGCTTCGCGTTGGCAAGCGGGGACGTGAATGATTGGGCGGGGGCCAATTCGTTGACGTTCGAGGAAAATAAGGAAGTATGCTTTCTTAAACAAAATCAGTTCAGCAGTCAGCCGGGATGGATTGACTTACGCGAAGGTTTAGAAACCGTCCGAATTCGTGCCCATCGGAATAAAAAAGCCCCTCTGCGCAGCACAGAAGGGCTTGGCCGTAGCCGCGCCGGGAATCGAACCCAGATCAAAAGTTTAGGAAACTTCTATTCTATCCATTGAACTACGCAGCCGGGAATTTTTCCGCAAAAGTCGAGAAATTATCGTTGCCAATCAACTTCTGAAAAAAATAATGCTTCGTATCCGCCACGCGAATTCAACCAAGCAAACAAAACCGTGCGGCGGGTTTACTGAGGCATCCAATTGGGAAAAATAGTGAAGTGCTTTTCGGACACCATTTCAAGCAGCATCTCCCGCAACTGGGCCAGGTTCTCCTTCTTTTCCGCCGAGATGAAAACCGTCCGTTCCTGCTTCCGGCCGACGAAGGGTTTTTTCAGACCAACCAGCGGTCCCGTCGGGTGATCATCGGCTTCTTCCGATTCGGGTTCGGGCGCGTAAAGATCGATCTTATTAAATACCAGAATGGTCGGTTTGTCCGCCGCCCCGATTTCGGCCAGCGTGGCGTTCACGATTTCAATCTGCTCGTCGTGCGAGGGATGCGACCAGTCCACTACGTGCAGCAGAATGTCGGCCTCCCGGATTTCGTCGAGGGTGGACTTAAAGGACTCGATCAGTTTAGTGGGCAGTTTGCGGATGAACCCCACGGTATCGGTCAGCAGAAAGGGCACCTGACCCAGCACCACTTTCCGAACGGTAGAGTCGACAGTGGCAAACAGCTTGTTTTCGGCAAAAACTTCTGCTTTGGACAACTGCCGCATCAGGGTGGATTTGCCCACGTTGGTATACCCGACCAGCGCTACCCGCACCATTCGCTCGCGTTCCTTGCGGCGGGTAATGCTCTGTTTATCGATTTGATCGAGCTTGTCGCGTAGGAAGGCAATACGGTCTTTGACGATCCGTTTATCCGTTTCCAGCTCCTTTTCACCCGGTCCGCGCATGCCTACCCCGCCCTTTTGCTTGGTCAAGTGCGACCACATCCGCGTGAGCCGGGGCAGGATGTACTGGTACTGGGCCAGTTCCACCTGGGTGCGGGCCTGGGTAGTTTGGGCCCGGGCCGAAAAGATATTGAGGATCAGCAGGCTCCGGTCCAGTATCTTCACGCTCAGTTCGGCCTCCAGGTTGCGTACCTGAGAAGGCGTAAGGTCATCGTCGAAGATGACCATATCCACCGCCTTGTCGAGCACGTAGGCCTTGATTTCTTCCAGTTTCCCTTTGCCCACGAAGGTGCGGGTGTCGGGTCGGTCCAGTTTCTGGAGGAAGCGGTGAACGGTTTTCACGCCGGAGGTTTCGGCCAGGAAAGCCAATTCATCCACGTACTCATGGGCTTTTTCGGGGGGCTGTTTCTGATTGACGAGCGCCACCAGGACGGCGGTTTCCCGTTTTCTTGCGGTTTCGAAACTCATTGTTGAAGAATAGTATGGGTAATCTTACACGGATGGGGTATGGGAACGAATCGGTGATTCGGCCAAACTACTTTCCCGATTTAGGTAGTACTTTTAATGGAAAAAAGCGGCAAATAGTTTGGCCGGGGTCGTTTCGTTTCAAAATATGCACATCGCCATCGTAATAAACACTTCCTGGAACATCTACAATTTTCGGATGGGACTGATCAAAGCCTTTTTGGAAGCCGGACACACCGTCACCGCCATTGCCCCTTTTGATGACTACGCCGAACTACTCCAACGGGCGGGTTGTCAGTACGAAGCAGTCAAACTGGACAACAAAGGAGCCAATCTTTGCCGGGATTTGAACTTTACCCAGGAAATCTACGGTGTCTACCGACGCATCCGACCCGACGTGGCGCTGCATTACACCATCAAGCCCAACGTATACGGTACGTTGGCCGCTACCCTGCTGGGCATCCCGGTGGTTAATAACGTGTCGGGCCTGGGTACGGTTTTCCTGCGCGACAACCTGGCAAGCCGGGTGGCGCATCTACTCTACCGGTTTACGTTCCGTTTTCCCAAGAAAGTTTTCTTCCAGAACCAGGACGACCAGCACCTTTTTCTGAAGCGAAGGTTGGTAAGAAAGTCGATCACCGCCGTCTTACCGGGTTCGGGCGTGAACCTGACGGTTTTTCAACCGCAACCCTTTAAACGCAACCATCCCTTTACGTTCCTGGTCATCGCCCGTCTCATCTACGACAAGGGCATCGTTGAATACGCCGATGCCATCCGGGAACTCAGAAGCCAAGGCATCCAGGCGAATTTTCAGTTGCTGGGTTTCAAAGACCCCTCGCCGCTGGGCATTCCCGAAGAACTGCTGCAAAGTTGGATCGACGAAGGATTAATCGATTACCTGGGTACGACCGACGACGTGCGTCCCTACATCCACCAAGCGGATTGCGTCGTGCTAACCTCCTACCGGGAAGGCACGCCGCGGACGCTGCTCGAGGCCATTAGCATGGGCAAGCCCGTGCTGACCACCGACGTACCCGGTTGCCGCGAAACCGTCGAGGACGGCGAAAGTGGCTTGCTGTGCCAGGTACGGGATTCGGTTGACCTGGCCGAAAAACTCAAGCAAATGGTGTTGCTAAAGGACCACGACCTGGAAAGGATGGGAAGGAAGGGCCGCGAAATCGCGGAGAAGAAGTTCAACGAGGACATTGTAGTGCAGCAGTACCTGGCGGTTTTGCGCGAAATCGAAAAAAGTGATACCAAAGTGGCGCTTTGCTCTTAGCTTTACGGGATTCAGCCACAATCTTTTCCCCGACATGCAATTCTACCCATCCGACATTCAAGGTTTGATCGAGATCGTGCCCCGGATTTTTACCGATGAAAGAGGGATATTTTTTGAATCGTACAACCAAAAAATGTTTGAGGAGAATGGCCTGCCGGCTTCCTTCGTTCAGGACAACCAGTCTTTTTCGGTCAAGGGGACGTTGCGGGGCCTGCACTTCCAGAATCCCCCCTACGCCCAGGGCAAGCTGGTGAGGACGATTCGGGGAAAGATACTGGACGTGGCCGTGGACGTGCGCCCGGCCTCCCCTACTTTCGGGCAACACGCTACCTTTGTTCTGGATGGTCACGTGCACCGGATGGTCTACGTCCCCGAGGGATTCGCGCACGGTTTCCTGGCGCTGGAGGACAGCATTGTCACCTACAAGTGCACGCGGTTGTACCACAAGGCATCCGAAGGAGGGATCGTCTGGAACGACCCCCAGCTTGACATCCGGTGGGGCGTCGAAAAACCGATCGTTTCGGAGAAGGACCAATTGCTGCCCGCTTTCCGGGAATACGTTGAAAAATTGACTGGCACTCGGTAGGTATTCCTTCTCCCCTGGCACCAGTACCGGCCGGGAAACGGTTGCCGCCGTTCGGGATCGTTCCATAGCCTTGCGTTTACGATGAAACACCGTTTTTATGCGTCGGTTGCCCTGGGTTGGCTGGTACTGCTGTCCTCCTGCGGGATCTACAACCAAAACATTATGTTTCAAACCGATCAGGGCGTATTGCCCAAAGGCATTACTTTGGAAGCCAAGCGGGTAGCAGGCAATTACGTTATCCGGCCCGACGACTACCTGGTCGTGCGGGTATTTACCAACAAAGGAGAGCGCATCACGGACCCGAACGACAATTTTCCGGCCGTACCCAATCCGAGCAACGCAACGGTAGGCGGGCAACAGCGCTACACGTTCGGGCAGGGCGCGGCGGCCCAGCCGCAGTCCGGGGTAGTCGGGCAACAGCCCGGCTCATCCGACGCCCAGCAATCGCAAACGACTGGCTTGAAAAACCAATCGTACCTGGTGCAGGACAACGGACACGTAAACCTGCCCATGGTGGGCTTGGTCAAGCTGGAGGGGGTCACGCTCTACCAGGCCGACAGTTTGCTGGCCCGCGTCTACAACCAATACTACGAGGATTGCTTCGTGATCACGCGGACGCTCAACCGCCGGGTACTGCTGCTGGGGGCGCTGGGCGGGTACGTGGTGCCGATGGAAAACGAGCGGATCAGCCTGATCGAAGTGCTCGCCCGGCACGGGGGCGCCAACAACAACGCCCGGGTCAACAACATCCGGCTTATCCGGGGCGACCTGCAAAATCCGGAAGTTTTCTTGATTGATCTTTCCACCATCGAGGGCATGCGGAAATCCAACCTGACGTTGCTGCCCGACGACATCATCTACGTGCAGCCAATCCGGAAAACGTTCTTCGAGTCGGTGGGCGACCTGACCCCCGTGTTGAGCCTGCTCGCCAGCCTTGCCACGGTCATCATTGCACTCCGGATCCGACAATAAAGCAAGAAACTTACGCTGGCAAACGCCCCGCCGCTGGTCGTCCGGCAAAATAATGCCCGGTCCGGCGTCCGCCTTTGCAATACCTTGCGTAGCTTTGTTCACCAACCAACCGGGGCGGCCGGTAGTCAGTGGATGGGTCAACTTCCCCGGGGCGAGCAGTTTTAGGCCATCCCTCACCCCCAAACACGATGTCGGAAATCAACGGAAAAAGCAATGGTTTTCCCGCCCACTACCCATCTTCCCCGCCGCCCGAAAGGGAAGAGGAGGAGGGTAGCTTGTTCGGGGAAATTGACCTGGGGAAGTTGTGGATCGTCTTCAAGCGAAATCTGTTCTGGCTCTTTCTGCTCCCCGTCGCTTCCCTGATCGCGGCCTTTCTGTTTCTCCGGTACACTCGCCCGCTGTTCAAGTCGGCCTCCTCCTTGCGGCTGGACGTGAAAAACCAGTCCAGCATCCTGGGTCTGCAAGCCCTGGTCCCGGAAGAGGGAACCGATCTGTCGGGGGAGATCGAGTTGATCAAGTCCAAACTCGTTTACGACGAGGTAATCAAGATGATGAATCTGCCCGTGAGCTACTTTGCGGAAGGAAACATCCTGGACGAGGAACGGTATCTCAACTCACCCTTTCGGGTGGATCACCAGATGAAGAACCCCGTTTACTACGATACGCACTTCGACGTGCGGATCCTGGACCGGGAGCGCTTCCAACTGGGTTACGTCTGGGGGGACCGCGTCGTCAGCGAAACCCATTCGTTTGGCCAAACCATCGAGAACGCCGACTTCCGCTTCGTGCTCTACCGTCAGGGAGCTTACGACGTCAACCTGGCGAAGGGTAACTTCTACTTCGTGGTTAACCACCTCAACACGCTGAACGAATACGTTGCCAAAAACCTGCAGGTGACGGTGATCAATCCAAACGCCCGCCTGATCGGAATTTCCTTCGCCGACCACAACCCTTACAAGGCGCGTGACATGGTCAACGCCATCGATAGTGTGTACCTGACCACCACCCTCAACAACAAAAACAAGGCAAATAAGCAGAAAATCGGCTACCTGGAAGCCCAACTCCGCCAGGCGGAGGACAGCCTGGATCGGTACGAGAAAGAAATGCAGAATTTCGTCGTGGCCAACCGGAGTGCGGATCTTCAGTCGGACATTGGCCGCGATTTCGTACGGATCGAGGAAGTGCTTGAAAAGAAAGTGCTGCTCAACACCAAACTCGCCTACCTCCGGGACCTGGAACCCCTCCTGAATTCGGAACGGAACCTCGCTGATTTCATTCCCTTCCTGGCCAAGGAACTCGAACCGCAACTGGTGCAGGCCATCAGCGACCTGAACCGGATTCAACTGGAGCGGACGCTCCTGCGTTCCTCCCTGAAGGAAAACACCTTGTCGGCCAGCGCCCGGGAGAGCGCCCTGCGCGTAGCCCGGAAAAACGCCGCCGCGGTCATGCGCCAGGAGCGCGCGCTGCTGAGCGGCCAGCTGTGGGAAGCGAACCGACGGATCAGCCAGTTGGAGGGTTCGCTGGTCAATAAACCCATCAAGAATGCGGAATACACCAAGATCAAGCGGACGCACGGACTCTACGAGGGCTACTACCTGGACATGATGAGCAAGAAAGCTGAGATTGGCATTGCCGGGGCCGGTATGGTACCGGAGTTCGTGGTATTGTCACCGGCCAGTTTGCCCAAAACGCCCGTGTGGCCCAACAAGTTGTTGGTGTACGGGATCGGTGGTCTGATCGGGATTTTCATCAGCTTTGTCTCCGTAGTGGGGATGTATTTCCTCAACAACACCATCACCAGCCAGCGGGAGTTGGAAAAAATTGCCTTTGCCCCCGTGCTGGGCATCGTGCCCATTCTCAAGCAGAAGAAGGAATCGGTTTCCCGGATGGTCATCGACAAAAACCCGAAATCGGCCATCAGCGAAGCCTTGCGGTTGATTCGTACCAACCTGGATTTCATGTTTCCCAGTCAAAAAAAGAAGCGGATCATTGCCGTTACTTCCACCGTGAGTGGAGAAGGAAAGACCTTCATCGTGGTAAACCTGGGCGGCATCATCGCCCTCTCGGACACGAAGGTGGTTCTGTTGGACCTGGACATGCGAAGGCCCAAGATCCACGTGGCGTTCGACGCCGAAAACCGGACGGGCATCAGCACCCTGCTGATCGGCAAGCACCAAGTGGACGAGTGCATCCAGAAAACCGCCATTCCCACCCTGGACTTTATCGCCGCCGGTCCCGCTCCACCCAATCCGTCGGAACTGATCCTGCGCCCGGAGTTCGACCGGCTCCTGGCGGAGTTGGGTCGGCGTTACGACTACATCCTGATTGATACGCCCCCGGTTGGACTGGTGACGGACGGTATCCTGGTGATGAGCAAGTCGGACTTGCCTTTGTACGTGGTGCGGGCCGACTATTCAAAGCGCTCGGTTGTCAGCAACATCAACAAGTTGTTGCGCAACGAGCGATTTCGCAACCTGACGGTGATCTTAAACGCACTCCGGAGCGAAAAGGACGTGTACAAGTACGACTACGGTGGTTATAACCAGGGATACTACGACGAAGCCCAGCCAAAACCATCTGGCCTCAAAAAGTTGGAGAAGCTTTTGCTGGGGAGATAGCGGACCGACGCGCCACGAAACCCATACCCGATGCTTTCACTCTTCAGGAAAAAGATCCGTGACCGGGAGGCATCCTCTCCGGTTGACGCGCTCAAAGTGGACATGCATTCGCACATCCTGCCGGGTCTCGACGACGGGGCCGAAACGATGGAGGAGAGCCTGGCGTTGGTGGAGTCGCTGAAAAAGCTGGGCTTCCGGAAATTGATCGCCACGCCCCACGTGATGGGTGATTTTTACCGCAATTCCCCGGCTACCGTCTTTTCCGCGTTGAAGGAACTGAGGGAAGCCGTCAGCCAGCGGGGAATGGACATTCAAATCGAAGCTGCCGCCGAATACTACCTCGACGAATGGTTCATGGATCGGCTCCGGGGTGACCAACCCTTGCTTTCTTTCGGCTCCGGTCCGGAAAGTGCCCGCTACTTGTTGTTCGAGATTTCCTACATCAACCCGACGCCGCAGTTGGCCGAGGCCGTCTTCCTGATGCGGTCGTCCGGCTACCGGCCGGTTCTGGCGCATCCCGAACGGTACTTGTATTTTTACGACGATTTTTTCAGATTGAAGGAATTGTTTGAAAACGGCGTGCTTTTCCAGGTGAATATTAACTCGCTGACTGGCTATTACTCCAAAACCGCCCAATTGCTGGCCGAAAAACTGATTGAAAACCGGATGGTCAACTTCTTAGGCAGCGATTGCCACGCCCGGCGGCACGCAGAGGTCCTGGCCCGGGCCCAGACCCAGAAATACTACCGCAAAGCCCTGGCGTTGGATCTGCTCAACAACAGCCTGTACGTTTGAACCCCGCTTTTCTGGACCCGAATTCACTCCTCGCCCCGCTCGTTCTCATCACCGGCTGCAATGGATTGGTGGGAAGTTTCGTTGCCGGCAAGTTCGTGGCGGAAGGGTACCGCGTGCGGGGCCTGCGGCGGTCGGGCAGTGACCTGCGGCTCGTGGCGGCTTTTTCCGACCGCCTGGAGTGGGCGGAAGGCGACGTGCTGGATATTCCCTCCCTGGAAAAAGCCCTGGTCGGCGTACACATCGTGGTGCACGCCGCCGCCCTGGTGTCGTTCGTTCCGAGCGACCGGGCCCGTTTGTACCGAGTAAACGTGGAAGGAACGGCCAACGTGGTAAACGGTTGCCTGAAAGCGGGCGTGCCCAAGTTTTGCCACGTGAGTTCGGTGGCCGCCCTGGGCCAGTCGGGATCGGTGGTTGGTGATGCCCGGGATCAGAAGCCGGAGATTGTAACCGATGAGGAAGCAAAGTGGGAGGACTCCCCCCGGGCCAGCCATTACGCCCGCTCGAAATACCTGGCGGAACTGGAAGTGTGGCGCGGCCAAGCCGAGGGCCTGAAGGTCACGGTGGTGAATCCTTCGCTGGTTTTGGGCGCGGGCGACTGGCACCGGAGCAGCGCGCGCGTCTTCAAGTACCTTTGGGACAAAAAACCGTTTTATCCCCCGGGAAGCGTCAATTACGTGGACGCGCGGGACGTGGCCGAGATTATTTTTTTGCTCACGAACGCGGATATTTGGGCGAAAAGGTATATCTTAAGTGCGGGAAACGTTACGTATCGGGAACTGTTCGACCGCATTGCCGACGGTTTTCGGAAACCCCGACCCCGTATCCGCGTGGGCGTTGCCGCCGCGGAACTGCTCTGGCGATTGGAGTGGGTACGTTCGCGGCTGAGTGGGAAAGCACCCCTGATTACCCGGGAGACGGCCCGGACCGCTTCCCGGTCCTTGCGCTACGATAACCGGAAAATCAGGCGGGAACTTAACTACGTTTTCCGCAGTATTGACGATACCATCCGGTGGTGTTGCCGGGAATTCGTGGAAACGGAAAGCAATAGAAACCAGGCAAACGAAACCAGGGAGGAGCGATCCAAACGTGAACCAGACCAGGATGCCTATTCTTAACGGACTGCGAACCACCCACCCACGACCGGGACGGTGGTTATTACTTTCAGAATCTACGACACTTGAGCAGGATGGAACAAGATTTTAAGGACCGGGAAGAGAACGGTGATTTGGGGTGGGCCGCCATCCGTCAGCGTTTTGAGGAAATGCTCCTGAATCAATCACCTTTTTTCTTCGATTTAGACACCTACGAACACATTATTGCTGACTATACGGAAGAGGGAAAATACGCCGAAGCCTTGCAAGCCTGCGACTTGGCGATGCGGCAGTATCCCTTCTCGGTAGAGTTGATGCTCGACCGGGCCCAACTCTTGTCCAACACGCAACGATTTGAGGAAGCCTTGGACGTGCTCACCAGGGCCGAGTCTTTCAACCCCGGTGACAGTGACATCCTCTCGCTCAAGGGAACGATCTACACCCTGATGGGGGATTACGAGAAATCCATCGAAGCCTTGCAGGAAGCCCTGCCCCTGGCCGAAGAAAAGGACGACATTCATTACAACCTGGGACTGGCTTACCAGAGTTGGGGACGCTACCCCGAAGCCATCGAGCATTACAAGCAGTCAATCCAGCACAATCTCAACAACGAGAATGCGCTCTACGAGCTGGCTTACTGCCTCGACTTGGTGGACGAACTGGAGGGTAGCCTGTCGTACTACCAACAGTTCATCGACAACGATCCCTACTCACACAATGCCTGGTACAACATGGGCATTGCCTACAGCAAGTTGGAACGTTTCGAGGAAGCAGTGCAGGCCTATGAATACGCTACGCTGATCAGGGAGGATTTCGCCTCGGCGTATTTCAACCTGGGCAACACGTACATGCACCTGGGCAAGTTTGAACTGGCGCGGGAGAACTACAAGAAAACGCTCGAACACGAAGAACCCTCTCCCGAAACGTACTGTTGCCTGGGGGCGAGCTACGAAAAGATGAACCAGTTTGAGCTGGCGATTGCCTACTACAAGAAAGCCGTCAAGCTGGACGCGCTTTGGGACGAAGGATGGTACGGCATCGGCGTGTGCCTCGACGCCCAGGAAAAATGGTTCGAAGCGGTGCACTTTCTGCGGAAAGCCCTCAAACTAGACGAATCAAACGCGGATTACTGGCTCGCCGTAGCCGATTCGGAAGCCAAGATCGGCAACATCCTCTCCGCGTTGGAAGCCTATCAGCAGGCCAGTGAACTGGATCCTTCCAGTCCGGAAGTGTGGTTGAAGTGGTCGCTGGTGCTTTATGAGCAGGGAGACTACGACCGGGCAGTGGAAATTGTTCTCACTGGCATGGACGAGCTACCCGAGGAGGCACTCCTTTACTACCGGGCTACGGCGTACCTCCTGAGCGCGGGAAGCTACAAGGAAGCGTTTAACTACCTGGAAAACGCTTTGGTGCTCAACTACGAGCAGCACATCGTGCTGTACGATTTTTTTCCGCAGGTAGAAACCCAAAAGGCCCTCTACAAGATCATTGAGCAGTACCGCAAGTAACAGACTTCCCAACAGCGACCGGGGAAATTGAATTTTCTACGCGGCCGGACGGATTGCGGCCGGGAACCAGCCCGAATATTTCGGCACGTGATGCTTTCCCGAACGGACGCTTGCCCCGCCGGCTTGACGCCCTGGGCCGCCTGCCCCCCGGACGCGGTTTTTACGGTTACGTGTTCGGCAAACATATCCTGCGGATAGCCCACTCCAATTGCGGTAAGGCGAATGATCAGGCAAGCGGTGAGCAAAGCGAGGGTTTTCATGGGCGGATGCGTTTCGGTTTCAAACGGGTTTCATTGCGGTATCTGCGGACGGTAAGAACCCCGCTTTGCGGTTGAGGTTACCGTCGGGAAGCAAAAAATTGAACTGCTTCCCAGAACGAAGACGACCGAGACGACGCGTTGTTACACGCTCACCCGCACTTTACGGCTGTCAGCGAACCACAACTCGTCTCGCCAACCCCTTCCCTTTGTGCCTTACCGGGTTGATGGACGGGAATCGGGACGTTTCCGGCGGGTGATGATGTATTTTTTGCCTTGGTCGGTTTTCAGTTCCTGTACCTGATAGTCTTTTTCATCCAACTCAACCCGATCCGCTCCGAAGGGAAATTTGCCGAAAGGGTCGGTCTTCCATTCGAAATCCCGCAAAAGACCGGAGGGGAGATTCCCGTTGAGGGTATCCAACCGGAACTGGAATCGGGCGCTGTCGCCGTCGGTGCCCAGGTGGAACCGAAACTTCTTCATCCCGTCCTGGTCTTCCAGCAGGCTTTGGAGGTCGGTGGGGTTGAAAGGAAAGAAACGGTTTTTGTTTTCTAGGCTGTCACCGGGCAATTGCCGGAAAAACTTTTCGAGTGGTTGGTGAAGCATCCGGAAATCCTGGTCAGTTCCGAACCCTTTTTCGAGCGAATCGGAAAACCAAAACGAACTACCCGGTGGGCTGATCAGCTCATCGGCCCGGTAGGTGTGTTCGTAGATGTGCTTCTTGCCATCTTTTTCCCTTTCTATTCGAATGCGGATGGAGCCGTCGTCCGGACGTTTCTCCGGGTCCTGAGCCCGCAATAACAGCGACGGCCACGCACAAGCGAGCAGGAAGAAAAAAAACTTTTGCCTGGGTAAATGAATAGCTTTCATGAAGGTGGCCGTTTGTTTTTCGGTTTTGCGCGTTACAAAAGTAAGCCAAAAGCAAGGAGGGCGTGTTAACGTACTGTTAAAGTACGTTAAAGTATGTTAAAGGGCCGCCAATGGCAAATCGTGCCCCGGGAGTTTCGTATTTTTACCGGCACCAACGGATTAAGTCATTACTTTTGGGTTAACCAAGTACCGGTAGCAAGCGAATTGCACGATGAGTAAAAAGAAGATACGATTCATTATTGGTCTGATGGCCCTGGCTTTGGTCGGATTGGTTTCCTTCCAGATGTACTGGATCAAGATGGCCATCACCGTGAAGAA
Organism: Cytophagales bacterium; assembly: GCA_014379925.1. Lineage (GTDB taxonomy): Bacteria > Bacteroidota > Bacteroidia > Cytophagales > ES-bin-26 > ES-bin-26. The sequence continues at coordinate 13,939 of JACMKY010000030.1, forward strand.
TGAGCAGTTCGGCCAAAGTATTCACGAAGCCCTCGAAGCGGTTGCCAAGGGCCTGGAGAAGCAGGAAATCCTGTACCTGGCTTCCCAGCACATCCAAGCCAAACAGCACCGGGCAAAAGCGCAACTCACCCGCTCCCAACTCCGGGCGTTGACCAAACCGCGGTTGGCAAAGCAGGTAGAAAACCGGCAAAAAGGGCGCTACGCGTACCAGGGCAACCAACCGCAACCGTACCGTACCGGGACCAATTCCCCAACGGTCTGGGTCGAATCGTTCGAATCCCAAACCGTCTCGTCTCTTCCAGCGCGCTCGGAATGGCGCACCGTAACCACGGGTTCCGCTTCCGAAGACGGTGCCGGTCACGAAGTGCTCTTTTTTTCCGGTCCGTCGCGGTTTGAATCGTTCGTTTGGCAATCGGATTTGCTCTTTGAGCAGGATTTGTCCGCTTCTGCATCGGACTTGCTGTTTGGATACGGTCCCCGGTGGGATTCCGCGCGCGGGGAGGAAAACACTGAGTTCGGTTTTCTTTACTGGGGTGCGCCGGAGGTAATGAATGAGCCGCTGGCTCAGCCGTGGCGGGCCGATTCGTTGGTGCGCGCCTTCAACAAACAGTGGCGACGCCTGCAAGTGGGGCAGGATTTGATGACACGGCGCTTTCTATTGCAGGCTACCGGAAATCACCCGCAAGCAATTATCCGGCGGTCAATCCCGCTTCCCAAACCACCTGAGCAAACGAATTTTGATCAGTTCTACGCCAACCTGGATACGGTGGAAGCCATCAAGACCTCGCTGAAGCAGAATTTTGACGTGGCGGAGAAAAGAGCGGAAGTGATGCAGAACGTGTTCGAGGACCTGGTGAGCACGGATCGCAAGATCAACGACCGGATCAACGCCCGCATGCTGGATTCGCTGCTCAGGAAGGAAATCCGCAACCGGGGCATCGGGATTCCCTTCGAACACGGCGTGCGAACCCCGGACACCAAAGGGCTGCTGTTTGCCTCGCCGGGGGGAACCCCGGAGCGCCTGCGACAGTCGGCCTTCAAAGTCAATCTTTTTTCCAACGACCTCAACTGCGCGGAAACCTACCTGATGGTTAACTTTCCCACCCAGCAGCAGTACATCTTCCAGAAACTGGGCTTCGTGTTCCTGTCGTCGGCAGTACTCATCCTGGTCGTCATCTCCTGTTTCTACGCCGCGATCACCACCATCCTCCAGCAGAAAAAGCTCTCGGAAGTCAAGAATGATTTCATCAACAACATGACGCACGAGTTCAAGACGCCCATTGCCACCATCTCGCTGGCGTGCGAGGTGTTGCAGGACGGAACCGTGAGTGCCGACCCCGTTCGGATGAACCGCTACCTGGGCGTGATCGGAGACGAAAACAAGCGGCTGGGTTCGCAGGTGGAAAAAGTGTTGCAAACGGCCCTGCTCGACAAGGGCAACCTGAAACTGAAGATCAGCCGGGTGGATGTTCACGAGGTGATTGACCACGTCTTGCAAAACATCGGGGTACAGATTGAACAGCGTCACGGCCGCATTCGGCTGGATTTGCGGGCCGAAAACCCCACGATCGAAGCCGACGAAATGCACCTCACCAACATCATCCACAACCTGGTCGACAACGCCAACAAGTATTCGCCGACTGAACCCGAAATCGGAATTCAAACCAGGAGTGTCCGGGAGGGCGTCTACATCACCGTGGCCGACAAGGGAGTGGGGATGAACAAGGAAGCACTCCAGCGAATTTTCGAGCGTTTTTACCGCGTACCGACCGGCAACGTGCACAACGTGAAGGGCTTCGGCTTGGGATTGAGTTACGTGAAAACCATTCTCCAACTGCACCGCGGTAGCATTCGCGTGGAGAGCCAGCCCGGCAAGGGAAGTTCCTTCGAGGTGTTCCTGCCCCACGCCCAAGGGTGAAAAGAAAACGCGCATGACTCCAACTAAAATTCTGCTGGTGGAAGACGACCCCAACCTGGGTCAAATCCTGCGTGAATACCTCGATCTGAAAGGCTACCTCACCGACCTGGCCCGCGATGGGGAGCAGGCTTTCCGGTTGTTCCAGCAAAACCGGTACGACCTCGGCCTTTTCGACGTGATGTTGCCCAAGAAAGATGGCTTTTCGTTGGCCAGGGAAATTCGGATGGTGGACAAAAACATCCCCATCATCTTCCTCACCGCCAAATCCCTGAAAGAAGATACGCTGGAAGGATTCCGCCTCGGGGCCGACGATTACCTGACCAAGCCCTTCAGCATGGAGGAACTGTTGTTGCGCATGAAGGCAGTTCTGCGGCGCTCCCAGCCCGCCGCCGATGCTCCCCGGGAAAACACCCGCTTTCGGATCGGTACGTTTACCTTCGACAGCGAACAACAGACCCTGCAAGGGGATCAGGAACACTACAAGCTGACCAGCAAGGAAGCGGAATTGCTTAAATTGCTGGCGATCAACAAAAACCAGACCCTGGGACGCAGCCTCGCCCTCAAGATGATCTGGCAAGACGACACGTATTTCAACGCCCGGAGCATGGACGTGTACATCACCAAGTTGCGGAAATACCTCAAAAGCGATCCCGCCGTGGAAATCATCAACGTCCACGGCACCGGGTTCCGCCTGATGGGATAGTTGGTGGGGTTGGAAGGGTTGCAAGTTACAGGTTGATTAGGTTACAGGTTAAAAAGAGCGGTTTCTCCTGCCTAACCCCTGCTTCTGCCCTCCAACAACTAACTTCCCAACTTGCAACCCTACGAAGTAGCGCTGCGAAGGCAGCCTGGTAACTTGCAACCTGCAACCCATCACCCCGCCATGCTCCGCCGACCCCGCCGCAACCGCAAATCCGCCGCCATCCGGGCGATGGTGGAAGAAACCACTTTATCGGTCAATGATTTGATCTTTCCGCTGTTTTTGATGGAGGGTGAAAATCAAACCAGCGAGGTGGGTTCCATGCCCGGCATCTACCGCTTTACCCTCGACCGGTTGCTGGAAGAGGTAGCGGCCTGCGTGGCGTTGGGCATCCGCGCCTTCGATCTGTTTCCCAATCTCCCCGAGGTCCGCAAGGATAAGCACGCCACCGAAAGCCACAATCCCGCGGGCGTGTACCTCCGGGCGGTGGAGCAAATCAAGCGCAACTTTCCCGATGTCTGCCTGATGACGGACGTGGCCATGGACCCCTACAGTTCCGACGGGCACGACGGCCTGGTGGAAAACGGCCAAATCCTCAACGACGAGACCCTGCCCGTGCTGGGGCGAATGGCCCTGGCCCAGGCCCGCGCCGGAGCCGATATTCTCGGACCGTCGGACATGATGGATGGCCGCGTGGGCTACCTGCGCCAACTGCTCGACGACGAAGGTTTCACCCACGTCTCCATCATGGCGTACTGCGCCAAGTACGCCAGCGCCTTTTACGGTCCCTTTCGCGACGCGCTGAACTCCGCCCCCAAATTCGGCGACAAGAAAACCTACCAGATGAACCCCGCCAACCGCCGCGAGGCGCTGGTGGAAGCCGAACTCGACTACGCCGAGGGAGCCGACTTCCTGATGGTGAAGCCCGCCCTGCCCTACCTGGACGTGATTCACCTGCTGCACCAGCACTTCGACATCCCGATTGCGGCCTACAACGTGAGCGGCGAATACGCGATGATCAAGGCGGCGGCCCAGCGGGGCTGGCTCGACGGCGAAAAGGCGATGCTGGAGTGTTTGTTGGGCATCCGTCGGGCGGGAGCCAAAGTGATCCTGACGTACTTCGCCAAGGAATTCGCCCAGTGGCAGCGGCAAGGCTGACGCCCGGGGTGGAATCAATTCGTTTTGAATGCGTATATTCGGTAGATCAATTCTTACGCCCATGTACACGATTGCTTTGAAAAGCCAGGTGTTTGACCGGATGTCCGACGATGAGTTTGTCCACTTCTGCCTGGAGAACCGCGACCTGCGCATCGAGCGAACCGCCGAAGGAGAAATTCTCGTCGATATGCCTGCCTATCCGAAGACCGGAAAAAAGAATGCGGAGTTGATTTACCAGCTCATAGCCTGGAACAAAAAACCAAACGCGGCCGGGTGTTCGATTCTTCGTCCGGCTTTTTCCTGCGGAGTACTGCCATGCGCTCGCCCGATGCCTCCTGGATCAGCCACGAGCGGTGGAACGCCCTTTCCGAGCCGGACAAGGATAAATTCTCGCACATCTGCCCGGATTTCGTGATCGAGCTGAAATTGGAAACGGACAGTCTGAAGACCTTGCAGAAGAAAATGACGGAAGATTGGATCGGAAACGGTTGCCGCCTGGCTTGGCTGATTGATGCGGAAACCGAAACCGCCTACGTTTACCGGGCCGAGGGTTCGCAATCCACCGCGCAGGGTTTTGACCAAACGCTTTCGGGCGAAGCGGTGTTGGCTGGCTTCGAACTGGACTTGCGGGAATTGAAGGAATGAGCCCGCCTCCCGCAGTGAAGACTGCGGAAAAGCCACCACCGGGACGGTGGCGACGGCGCGGCGCTACCTCACCACCACTTTCGTTTCGGCCGTGGCGGCTCCGCTGGTAAACTTTACTCCGTACGTACCGGGTTTCACGTAGCTTTCCTTGAGGTCTCCCTTTTTTCCTTTTTCGGCGGGGGCTTTTCCCTTCAAATCCCACTTCACTGCCCCGAAACCCGCGGTGCCGGAACCCTCCAACTGGCGAATGGTTTTGCCGGTACCATCCACAATCTCCGCGCGCACCGGGCCACCGGACGCCTGGCCCACGTAGTAGGGTAGGCTCAGGGCCGGGTTCTCGACGGGAACGAAAGCGTGTTCTTGCGCGCCCCATTTCTTGTCGTGACGCACCGGGCCCGGCTCAAAGGCCACCAGCGGGTCGCTGACCTTGCCGTTTTTTAACGCTTGCAGGGGTTTTACGTCCACTACGTACATACTGCGCCCGTGGGTAGCGATCACCAGTTCGTGGTCGCGGGGATGCACAATCATGTCGTAATTAGCTACGTTGGGCAGGCCTCCGGCCAGCAGGTTCCAGGTGTGGGCGCCGTCCAGCGTAACGTACGTGCCGTGGTCGGTGCCCAGGTAAAGCAGGTCGGAGTTGACCGGGTCTTCCACGATTACGTTGGCGCACTCCTCGGGCAAATCGGCCTTGAGGGAAGACCAGGTTTTGCCGTAGTCGGTGCTTTTATACACGTAGGACTTGAAATCGTCGTAACGGTAGCCGTTGAGGGTGGCGTAGATGGTGCCCTCGTCGTGCCCGGAGGGGGCGAGGCTGCTCACCCACAAGTCGGGTGGCAGCCCCCCCGATACCAGTTGCCACGTTGCGCCGCCGTCCCGGGTCAGTTGGACGTTGCCGTCGTCGGTACCCGCGTAGAGCAGACCGAATGTCAACGGCGACTCGGCGATGACCGTGAGGGTGGAATAGGGTACGTTGCCCTGCTTTTTGTTCTTGGTCAGGTCCGGACTGATGGTCTGCCAGGTTTCCGCTCCGTTGAGGCTGCGGTGCAGGCGTTGCGAGCCAAAGTAGAGGATGTCGGGGTTGTGCCGACTCAGGACCACGGGCGTGCGCCAGTTGAAGCGCAGGGCCGGTTCGCCAATGTCGTGCTTGGGGGTGATCAACACGGGTTGGGTGCGGCCATTCGCTTTGCCCTTGTTGACCCGGAAGTAGTTGCCGTACTGAAAGCCCGCGTAAGTCAGGTTGCTGTTGCGCGGGTCCACGGCAACCAGCATCCCGTCGCCGCCCATTAAGCGGTCCCAGTCCTGGCTTTGGTTGGGAACGGACCGGGAAGAGCCGTAGTACACGCCGTTGTCCTGCAAGCCGCCGTACACATTGTACGGTTTTTCCAGGTCCACCATCACGGAGTAGAACTGCCCGACGGAAGGGGTGTTGAGGTGGCTCCAACTGGATCCGCCGTCGTAGGTCAGGTTCACGCCGCCGTCGTTGCCGTTGAGAATGTGGGCGGGGTCTTTGGGATTGATCCACATGGCGTGGTGGTCGCTGTGGACGCGGCCCAGCGTATCGGTGAGGGTAAACGTTTTGGCGCCGTCGTTGGAAACCAGCAGGGGAACGCCCCAGGTGAAAACCTGGTCGGGATTGGTCGGCGACACGCGCACCTGCCCGAAATAGTACCCGTACGTATAGTACAGCCCGTCGAGTGGCTGGGCATTCACCTTCCGCCAGGTTTTGCCGTAGTCGTCGGAGCGGTAGATTTCCGCCCCCTTGATTTGGGTGCTGAACAGGTTGGCATTGGCATCGCTGTCGTCATCAAAGTAGTTGAGCAGGGCCTGGGGGGTGTAGCGGCCTTTCCGGATTTCTTCTTTCACCCTTTGCGCGGTGTATTTTTTGGGGAAATTGTTCTTGACCAGAAACGTATCCAGATCCGCGTTGGGCAAGTTTACCAGCGCCGCGGGCGTCATGTCCTTAAATTGCGCCTTCTGTAACCTTCCCTTCTCGGCGGCCTCCTCTTTTTTCGGCTTCCTGGTTTCCTCTTGGTTATCCACCACGGCGTAGAGCACGTTGGGCTTGGAAAGGCAGATGTCGAGCCCGATGCGACCCACGAAACGGCCCTGCGGGAAGCCGTTCACGGATTTGCGCCAGGTTTCGCCGCCGTCGTCGGAAACGTGGATGGCCGAGCCGGCTCCGTTGCCCACGAAGTGGCCCGCGTTGCGGAGGCGTTGCCAGCTCGCCGCCCACAGCTGCCGCGGATTCTGCGGGTTGATCACCAGGTCGATCACGCCCGTGCTGTCGTTGACGAAGAGGGTTTGCTTCCAGGTTTTTCCCCCGTCGGTGGTCTTGTATACGCCCCGGTCCTGGCCCTTGGAATACAACGCCCCGATGCCCGCCACCCAAACCGTTTCGGGATTTTGCGGGTGAATGACGATGCGTCCGACGTGGTGGGTGAAGTCCAGTCCCGCGAACTGCCAGCTTTTGCCCGCGTCAATGCTCTTGTAAACGCCGGCCCCGGCGTAGCTACTGCGGCTGCTGTTGTTTTCGCCGGTGCCCACCCAGAGTACCTCCGGGTTGGAAGGTGCCAGGGCCAGGTCGCCGATGCTCAGGGCGCGTTGGTGGTCGAACACGGGTTCGAAGCGGTTGCCGTTGTTGACGGTTTTGAAAACACCGCCCGAGGCGTAGCCCACGTAGAAGATTTTGGGATTCTGCTCGTTCACGGCCAGGTCGACCACCCGGCCACTCATCACGGTGGGGCCGATGCTGCGAACGGGATAGTGCTTGAAAATCGAGGTTTCGGCCATTTGCCTGCGCTTGGCCGCCGCCGCGTTCAGTTCTTCCACCGTGCTGGGGCCCACGGCGGCGGGCTGGAAGGCCGACGGAACGCGGGAATTGCCTTCGTAGCGGATTTTGAGGGCTTCGGGTTCGGCCGCTCCGGCGGGTGTACCTGGCTCCCGGTGCTGAGTCGCCGCTGGTAAAACGCTGATGGACAAGAGTAAAAGCAGACAATAGACAAATTTCGGGCGGTTCATCGCTGGGATCGGGCGGTTTACGTAAAACAAAGCCTTGAATTAAGGAAAAATTAACGTGAAATCAATGATTTGTTTTGCAACCTTCGGGCGGCTTGGCGGGTCAACGCAAAAGACGGCGAGTCGAATGAGCATTCCCTTCCATAGCGCGCCCGGACTGTGGTCAGTGAAGCAGCCAATTGATAAAACCAGTCATTATCTTTGCGGGCGGGCGATTGCTTCTCCTTGCAGCCTGCAAAAAATAACCTTGCGAAAAATACGTACCCGAAGGTGGCTACCTCGTTTCTTGGAACCTACCACGGGTCTGCTCCCGACGATGCTTTGACCGGTTCGAGGTGGACCACGCATCCGCCTACCCGGACAAGACGGTCATCCACTCGTAAACTCATTTACTACCCTTGAACGCATGAAAAACTCCCTACGGTTGCTTGCTAGCCTGGGCGCAATGATCCTGCTGGGTGCCTGCGATCCCGAATCGCCGGCAGGGGACGTAGTCCGCGAAGGCTACCGCCCCGTCTACCTCTCCCGCGCGGCATTGCAGGAGGTAATTTCCGCCGCTCCCCGCGAACTGAAGGATGCGGGAAAGATTTACGCCTTGGGTGAGTACGTGTTCGTGAACGAAATCAACCAGGGCATCCACGTGATCAACAACCAAAACCCGGCCAACCCGCGGAACGTCGCTTTCATTCGGATTCCCGGCAACGTGGACATCGCGGTGAAGGGCAACGTGCTCTACGCCGACAATGGTCCGGACTTGGTCGCCCTCGACATCCGCAATCCGACGGACGTCAAGGTGCTGAAGCGCATTTCCAACGTATTTCCCAACCAGATGTACCCGCCGCAGACCGGCGTGAGCTTCGACTGCGTGGACAATTCGCGGGGCGTAGTCATTGGTTGGGAAAAAGCCACGCTGACTAACCCGAAGTGTCGTCGGTAATGGATAATGAGTCAATTGTTTAATCACTAATTGTTTGACCAAAACGGATCGTGCGAAACAACGTCCTGATGAATGCCTTGGCGGTGGTGGCCGTTGCCGGGCTCTTCCACAGTTGCGCGGAAGACGGCAACTCGGCTTCGCCGGGAACGAACGGTATCGGCGGCTCCATGGCCCGTTTTGCCATCGGGGGTGACCATCTCTACACGCTCGACAACAATTCCCTGCGCGTGTTTGACATCAGCCAGCCCGACAATCCCGTACCCGGGGCCAAAATATCCGTGGGCACGGGCATCGAAACCCTCTTTCCTTACCAGGACAAGCTGTTCATCGGGTCGCGCTCCGGCATGCTGATCTACGACAACGGTAATCCCGGGCAGCCCACCCTGCTTTCTCGGTACGCGCACGTGGAAAGCTGCGACCCGGTGGTGGTGCAGGGCGACTACGCCTACGTGACTCTCCGCGACGGCACCTTCTGCCGCAGCGGTTCCAACCTGCTCGACGTGGTCGACATCCGCAACCTGCAAAACCCAGTGGTGGTCCGCTCCATTCCCATGCAACATCCCCACGGGCTGGGAGTTGACGGCAAGAACCTGTTCGTGAGTGAGGGCGCGCACGGCCTCAAGGTGTTTAACGTGGCGGATCCCCGCAATCCGGTACAAACCCAGTACATCACGGGTGTAAAAACCTACGACGTCATTCCCCTCAACGAGGGCAAGGTGCTGCTGGTAACCGGCCAGGATGGCTTGTACCAGTACGACTACAGCGACGCCACGCAACTCAAGCTCCTCAGCAAAATTCCAATCGCCCACTGACGCCAGACGCCAGCCAGTGGCGTCCCTCAATCGAAAGGACCGTATGGGAAGGATCTTTTTTCACCTGGCCGGCCTCCTGGCTGGCCTTTCCTGCCTGGCCCAACCTCCCGCCGACAGTGCAGATGCATCCCGGCGGGAACCGCTGCTGCTGCTCAAATTCGCCCCCCTGAGTTTGCTTGATCTGGACAACACCTTCCAGGCGGGCATTGAATACGGATTGGCCAACCGTTGGAGCGTACAAACGGAGGTCGGATACGGCACTTCCCAAACGAACTTCTTACTGAGTCGTTCCCGAAGAAGGAGCCGCCCGCAAGCCGTGTGGCGCATCCGGAGTGAAATCCGCCGCTACTTCAATCCGCTCGTTGCCGCTGCCCCCTCGCTACAACTCTACGTGGCCCTGGAAGTATTTTACAAGCGGGTAAACCTGCCACGGCAAACCACCGTGGGACGGGATTGCGACCAGGGCAACTGTGCGTACTTCGAAGACGTGCAGTTCCGGGTGGAAAAAGACGTGCTGGGTAGTCACTACAAAGTGGGCTTTCAGCAGGGAATGTCCGGTCGGCTCTTCCTCGACGCGTACGTCGGTCTCGGTTGGCGATTCGTTTTTGTCAAGGCCCCGGATTTGCCCGGCGACGCATTTTTTCCCGACGACCGGAGCATCTTCCTGCCCAATATAAATCCGACACATCCCGGAAAATACCGGTTGTTGAGTACGTCGCTGGGCCTGAAAGTGGGTTACCTGATCCTAGGAAAGCATAAATTATAAGTAAGGTGAACTGCTGAGTTTCTCCCTTCATCGTACACCGCGCAAATCTGTTGGCCGGTTTCATTGCGTATATCTTTCCGTCGTTAACCCAGCCCGTGGAAAATTCCTCCGAACCGGATGGCCTGACTTTGAAGGAAGGATTCACCCGCTTGGTTAACCACAACTTATTTTCATTACCCAAGTTATTTTCACTAGTTTTATTTCCTTACCTAACCCACAAAAAATTATGTCAAAAATCAGGATTCCCCACGAGCCCAACCACCCGTTGGCAGAGGGACTCAACCAACCCATGAAACGGGGCACGTTTCTAAAATTCGCCGGTGCTACCTTCGCCACCTCGACGATGCTGCTGGCTGGCTGCAAAGAGTACGAAGACCTGTTTAACCCGAAAATCAAGGAGTTAGTGGTTGACCTTGGCAGCGGAGACATCGGCATCCTCAATTACGCCTACGTTTTGGAGCAACTGGAGGCGGCCTACTACATCCAGGTGATGACCACGCCTTACCCCGGCATGTCCGCCGAGGAAAAGTCCATCCTCACCGACCTGCGCGACCACGAAATCATCCACCGCGACTTCTTCAAGAAAGCCCTCGGCGACAAGGCCATTCCGGCGCTGCGGTTCGATTTCAGTAAAATCAACTTCTACGACCGCACCAGCGTGCTCACCCAGGCCGCCTACTTCGAAGACGACGGTGTGGCGGCTTACAACGGGGCGGGCAAGTTGATCCGGAACGTGGATTACCTGGTGCTGGCTGGCAAGATCGTATCCGTGGAGGCCCGCCACGCTTCCGCCATCCGCGATTTGCTCAATCCGCTTTCCCCCGACTTTGCCGGTGATGACGTGGTATCCTCGCCCAACGGCCTGGACTTGGCCCGGACGCCCCTCCAGACTTTGCCCAGGGTTGCCGCTTTCATCGCGGCCAAAATCAACGCCGACAACCTGCCCAAATAACCTAACCCCAACGCAAACAAAACGATGAACTTATTCAATATTATCCGCGACATCGAGCAAGTCGACCCCGAAGTCTACGAACGGTTGAACTCCAGAAGGTCGGCCTTCGGGATGCTGGGCAAGGCCGCCCTGGCCGCCGCGCCTTTGGCCCTGGGCTCGGTGTTCCAGAAAGCCTACGGCAAAACCAACGACGCCGTCTCTGACGTGCTGAACTTTGCCCTCTTGCTGGAGTATCTGGAGAGCGAATTTTACCAGTTGGGCTTGGCCGCCGCGGGGCTGATTCCCGCCGCCAACCGCGCTGGGTTCGCTCAGATCAGCAAGCACGAAGCCCAGCACGTGGCTTTCCTGAAAGAGGCCCTGGGGATGGCTGCCATTGCCAAACCCGAATTTGACTTTACCGCCAAGGGCAACTTCAACGACGTATTCACCAATTACGGCACCTTTGCGGCCGTAGCCCAGGTGCTGGAAGACACGGGCGTGCGGGCCTACAAGGGCCAGGCCGGCAGCCTGCTCGGCACCGACGTGCTGACGCTGGCCTTGCAGATCCACTCGGTGGAAGCCCGCCACGCCTCCTTCGTGCGGAGAATACGCGGCCAGAAAGGCTGGATTGTTGGCAACGACGGCGGGGCCGTACCCGCAGTTGCCGCGGCCAACTACGCCGGCGAAGACAACACCGCGCAGGGTGGTTTGGACAAAGCCATGTTTGCCGCCGCTTACAGCGACGCCACCGTTTCGGAGGCTTTCGACGAAATCCTGACCAGGGAGCAGGTAATTGCCATCGCGACGCCTTTCCTCGCGTAAGCGGAGTCCCCTTAAAAGGCGGTACCGTCAGTGACGAATTCGTTCGACGGTACCGCCGTTTCAGTTAACCCTGACGCAGCCCCGGATCGCCCACCGGCCATTCGGGGCTGCGTTGTTTCAACCTGACGCTATGATAACCAACACTGTATTTTCGTTCATCGGGTCGCTGGGCGGCTCGGAAATGCTGCTCGTCTTTCTGGCCTTGTTGCTGTTGTTCGGAGCCAAGAAAATTCCCGAGCTGGCCCGCGGGCTTGGCAAGGGCATCCGCGAGTTCAAAGAAGCCAGCAAGGAAGTGCAGAGTGAACTGACCAATCCCACCGGTCAGGAGCCAACCCACAAATAAGCGGGCCTTGCTCTAACCCAGGTTGCATTGATTTTCCCGGAGTAAAAAAGGGACCGCCGCGGGCAGTCCCTTTTTTGTTGAATTATTCCAGTTAACCCCGGCGGGCAGCGGGCGTTGAAACGAATCGCCATTGCCTGCTTGGTGGCCACCCTCCCCGCCGGAAAACATCGTTTTTTAACGATTCAATTTACCAACGCGTGACGGATTCGGACCGTATCCAACCGTACTCAGTGACAATTCCGTGCTTTCCGGTTTTTTTTCAAGGACGCATTGCCTCGTTACCCGGACTCCAAAATTTCCTGCTTCTTGAATCTTTGCCGACGGATGGGCACGTCGGTCTCGCGCGGTGCCTTTCTTGACGGTTGAGTGCAGTTTATAAGAAACCTTTCGGGGTTGTTTATTGGTGAATTTGAAAGGCAACTTACACGGGTACCATTCCTAATTTGTTACGCACATTCATCTATTACGATGCGTGACACAATTCATTAGTTTTGCTTTCCATTTAAACAATAAAAAATATGTCAAAATCTATTGTTCCCGATGAACACGGCAATCTGCTCGTGAAGGGAATCAATCAGCCGATGAAAAGAGCGACGTTCCTGAAAGTTGCTGGTGCCACCTTCGCCACCTCCGCGCTGGTGCTGGCCGGCTGCAAGGATGATGACGAAGAGCCGGCCCCGGTTGAACTCACCAACGACGACTTCGGCATTCTGAACTACGCCTACGCGCTGGAACAACTGGAAGCCGCTTTCTACGTCCAGGTGATTGCCACGCCTTACGCCAATATGTCCGCGTCCGAAAAAACGTTGTTGACCGAAATTCGCGACCACGAGGTGATTCACAAGCAGTTTTTCAAAGCTGCCCTGGGTGCCAAAGCCATCCGCGATCTGGAAGTGGACTTCAGCACCGTCAAGTTCAATGAGCGGGCGAGTGTATTGGGTACGGCCAAGTTGTTGGAAGATACGGGGGTAGCGGCCTACAACGGCGCGGGAATACTGTTCAAGGACGGCGGCTTCCTGCTGGTGGCCGGCAAGATCGTTTCCGTGGAAGCGCGTCACGCGTCGGCCATCCGCGACCTGCTCAACCCGCTGTCCGCCGACTTCTCCGGCGACGACGTGGTGTTGGCTCCCAATGGCTTTGACGGGGCCGCGTTGCCCAGTGTCATCCTACCAGCCGTAGTTGCCACTGGCTTCCTCAAGACCAAAATCGTCAGCAACTTACCTTAACGAATCAACCCAGAAGCGATACGACTATGAATATTTTCAAATTGATCCGGGACATCGAAAAAGTGGATCCCGAAGTGTACGAACGCTTGAACTCCAGAAGGTCCGCCTTTGGGATGCTGGGCAAGGCTGCCCTGGCCGCCGCACC
>JACMKY010000282.1 GCA_014379925.1 Cytophagales bacterium
TGGCCAGCTTGTCGCCGAATTCGTCGGTGCCGTCCCAGGCGTACGCCGAGACGTTGTTGCCGATGCGGAGGGGCCCCAGTTCGTCCTGCGTGATCTCGCGCACCACGCGGCCCGTCACGGTCATGACCTGGATCTTGATCTGGTCGGGCAGGTCGGCGCCCGTGAGGGTGAATACGAAGCGCGTCTGGGTGGAGAAGGGGTTGGGATACGGGTAGAAGTGGGTGATTTTGGATTCGGTGATCACCTCGAAGTCGATCTGGTAGGGCTCCACGCCCGATGCGTTGCCCGACACGTCGGCCCCCTGCACGCGCAAGGTGTGGGTGCCGTCGGCCAGGTTGCGCGGGTGGTACTCGACGCGAAAATCGTTGCTGCCTTCCCCGGCCGGGAAATACCGGATGTCGGAACCGCTGAAGCTCACCTTCTCGAAGGGAGTCGTGGCGCCAGGTTTCTTGAGGAAAATTTCCAATCCCACCGTGTCTTTGCGGAGCAGAAACGGGTTTTCGTCCTTCAGGCTCACCGCGACGAGCGGGCTGGGCGACACAATGTCGCCGTTCATAATCCGGATGCCGTCGAAGACCACGTCGAGCAGGGGGTTGGTGCGGTCACCCCGGACGCGGAAGGGCACTTCCAGCACGTTGTTTTCGTAGTACTCCTCCGGCAACACGCGCGGGTTGAAGAACACGCTCAGCAGGTTGTCGCCCACCCGGCCCCGCGTTTGCACCGGCAGCGTCACCTGCACGGTATCGCCCGGGGCGAGGCGTTTTAACTTCCGTTCACTCACTTCCCGCTGGCCGGTGGTCTTGTTGAGCAGCGTGGTGCGGAGCGTGAGCGAATCGCTGAACGGGCGCGGGGAGATGTTCTGGAACACGAAACGGGTCCGGAAGTCCTCGCCCTCCCCTTTGTCGGCCACGGCGTACTCGTTCCTGCCCACCAAACCGGGGTTGATCAATCCTTCGGGCACCCCTTGGTAAGTCACCTGCCAGCGGCGGAGTTGCGGCGGTGTGCCGGCCGCGGAGTCGACGGTGCGGAGGCGCAGTTTCAGGTACGGGTACTGCCGGGCGTCCACGCCCGCGAGCCCGAACCCGTCGGTTGGCACGCCCGACTGCACCGTGGTCTCGTTGCCCTGCGCGTCCATCCCCACCACGTCCAACGCCCACTGGTCCGACGGGTCCTCATCCGCTACTTTCCGGAACAGGTTTCCCCACGCGCTGGCCGGGCCGATGGTCGACGACGTGATGTCACCCCCCCCGTAGCGGCCGTTGAGCGTACGGGCCAAGCTCAGGGATTGACCCGCCGGCGGGTTGGCGGCGTTGCCGAATTCGGGCCGCACTTCCAGCGGAGCCCCGCCCGGCAGCGCGCCTTTCCGACCCAGGAGGATGTAGGGATAGCCGGTTTGCAAGCTGGCAATTCCGGCCGGATCGGCCCCGAGGTCCACCAGTTTCTGCCGCAGGGCCGGGGTCCAGTTGCTGAAGCTCACCGTTCCGAGGGTAAACAGCAGCACGTAGTCGCCGGCGGGCACGGCGTCGAGGTACTGGGTCAGCTGGTCGTTGGCGTTGAGGATGTTGCCGTCGTACATGAAGTTGGCCACGTACGGAATGCTGTTGTTGCAGAGCAGGGTGCTCTTTGCCGAGTAGGGGAGGGTAGTATTTTGCCGGAAGGCAACCCCCACCAGCGCGTTGGTGCCGCATTTTCCGCCCGCGAGCACCGGAAAATCGTTGAGCAGCAGTTGGGTTTGCAGGTGGGGTTCGACCAGGCCACCCCCCCCCGTTTGCACCCCGATTTTGGTCAGGATCTCCTCGTACTCCCAGCGGTCGGTGGCCGGGTTGCGCCGTATCCGCGCGTTACTGCTCTTGGAAAACTGCGGAAACCGGCTCTGCGACCAGCCTTCGGGGCTGTTGGCGAGGTAGATGAACGAGCTTTCCGCCCAAACGTTGTCGGGGCCTTCCGGTTGGTCGGCGAAGCGCACCCGCCAGTAGTACACCGTGCTGTCGTGCGCCGCGTCCGCCCCGAAGAGCGTCGGGTTCCAGGTGGCCAGGAAATCCGCGTTGAGGGTCTGGGAACGCTTGCCGGGACTCTGGTAGGTGTGGGTGGTGTCGATCTCGAACAAGAAACCGCGGGCCCCGGCGTTGGCGTTGCCTTCGGCGGTTTGGGCGGTGAGGACCACGGAAGGCCGGCCGTCGGTCCGGGTGTTGACGATGCTGTATTCGCGGGGAAACAAGGCGCGCACGCCTTGGGCGGGGAACAAGTAGTCGAGCGTGGCCGCGTTGTTGTTTTCGTTCAGTTCAGCAACCAGGTCCGTCACGTCCAGCCGCACTTCAAACTGGTGGTTGCCCCCCGGCAAGGCCGTCGCCGAGGCCGCGGCCCGGTTCCGGATGGTGAAGTAGAGCGTGTCCTGGTAGTTGACCGGCGGGTAGAGCAGCGTATCGTAGCGGAGCACCGTGCCGTTGCCCAGGGTCCTTTTCACGCCTACGGCAAACGAGCGCCCGTCGGTGATGCCGTAGTTGGCAACCACCATGCCCACTTGAAAGGAGTCGGTCGCCGCCGTGATGGTTTCGTTGCCGAACGAACGCAGGAACAACCGCGACCCGTCGAGGGCGTAGTCGGGCTTGCTGGCCGGAAAAATCGCCACGGCCGGGTCGCCCTGCAGGGTCATTTGCTGGGCGTTGGCCACGTCGTATTCGCTGCTGGTGCCGGCCACGTACCGGCGCAGGATTTCGCGGTGCACCAGCCCGAAGGGTTTGTAGACGTAGGCGCTGTCGGCAAAGGCCGTGGCGTAGAATTGGTCGGTGAAGCGCTTGAGGGGAATGGAGTAGCCCACGTGGCTGTGGGCCATGAACAGCACCGCTCCCTTGTCGGGCGTATTGATCCAGTCGCTGCCGAAGGTGGTAGAGCCGTAGGAAATATCCCCCGCCTCGCAGCCGTTGACCAGCACGAACGGATACTTGCCCTTGTTGCGGAAGTTCAGGCGGGAGTCGCTCACGTAGCCGATGTTGATGTCGGTGCTGTTGGCGCCCGAGTGGCCGAAGAAGGTGAGCACGCCCAATCCCCGGTTTACCTCGGCCTCGACGTTGATGAATTCCACGGCGTTGGCGGTCCGCTTGGAGATGGTGGCTACCCGGCCGCCGAGGTAGCTTCCCTCGGCCTTTTTCCCGAAGCCGTCCATGAACTGTTTAAAGGCAGTCAGTTCGTTGGCCGACTGGCCGCCGCTCAGGTGCAGGAGGTCTTTCCGGTACAGGGCGAGGGGCTGCGATTCGTGTTCCTTGACTTTGTTGAGGTAGGCGATGACTTCCTGCGGATCGGGCCGGTTGAAAACGTTGGTGGTGGGAAAGTTGGGAACCACGCCCGAAGGCACGTTGAGCCGGCCGGTGGCCAGGGCCGGCACGTTGGCCGGGTTGCCGTTCAGTCCGGCGGTCAACAGCCCGTCCGAGCCGGGGTAGCCCGCCGTGGGCACCAGGTCGATCAGGTAACGGAATGGGTTCTTGCGGCCGAAATGCGGGTGCCACGACCGCCCGATGAGAAACAGGAACGGAGGATGGGCGGCACCCCGCTTGCCGCTCTTGACCACGAAGTCGGCGAAGCGGCGGAGGGCCAGCGGACTGAATTCCCCGTAGTTGAACTGGTTGTAGAGCAGGTCCGTATCCACCACCAGCGTGTCGTAGCCCCCCCCGGCGGGCGAAGCCCGGTAGCCCGCGTAGGCCCGCACGGCGTCGGGAAAGCCGCCCGCCGCCTTCATCAGCGCCCGGTGCGAAACAATCAGGTAGTTGGGCAATGCGGGATCGAAGTTGCGGAACCGCACGCGCTGCAGCGGAAGTACGATCGAAAAACCGGCGTTCGCCAGGATGGTCCGCACGCCCAGGGCCGTGTTGTTGACGATGGCCGTGTACTTGCCGTTCACCCCGTTTCCCCCGATGGTGCGCACGGCATCCGGATCGGTGAGGTCGTAGAGACGGATGCCCGGCGGCGGGGTGAGAATTTCGAGGTAGGAACGCCCGGCCGGGTTGGGCGTGAGGTAAAACAGTTTCCGGAAGGGCGCCGCGGCCGAACCGCCCGCGTCGAAATTCTGCGCGTATCGAATGCGGACGTAACCAACGGAGTTGCGGTCATTGGGTTCGTTGGGATACCCGTTGGACCGGATGCGGACGATCAGGTCGCCGTTGGCGGCCACGTCGCCGGGTTCCAGGTCGAAGGCCAACAATTGCTTGTTCATGTACCCGTATTCCACGCTGCCCAGCGAACGCAGCGAGGCCGTCGAGCTGCCCGCGAAACACGCCACGTTGTGCGGCCGGTTGTTGCGGCCCACCAGCAGGATCTCCAGCCGGGGCTTCATCCCGCCCACGCTCCGCGCGAGGGTAAAGGACATGTCCAGGTTACTGGCCTTGTTGAAGGACGCGCTCATCCATCCCTCACCCGCGTCCCACTGGCTCAGCACCGTTTGCTGGTTGGTACCGACCGGATAGATTTGTCCGCCCGCGAACTCGTCGGTGAAGAGGCGCAGGATTTCCTCGCGGTGGTAGGGTTCCACCGGCAGGTTGGCCACGTTGGCCTGAATAAAGTTTTCCATCCGCTTGCCCGGCAAGTCGTCGGTTCGCCAGGTGAGGAAATACGCGGCGGTGTCGGAGTAGAGGCTGTAGTACGGGTGCGGCTGGGCGCTGTGGGGCAGGTAGAGGAGCGAATCGGGCGCGCCGTCGTTGCCCTGGCCGTAAAATTCGAGGTAATCGCCCTCGTCGATCCGTTCGTCGCCTTCTCCGCTCACGAAGAGGGCTTGCTCCCGGCCCCGGCGAAACAACTGGATCGTTTTGGGATTGACCGTGCTCACCGGAAAACCGGCGTTGGTCAGCGCATTCACCGTGATGCGGTACAGGCCCTTTTCCACGACCGGAATCTTGTAGTACGTCTGGTCGTAGTTGATCCACTCGTTGCCGAACGTCTGGGCGCGGGAAGGGAGGTAGGCCAGCAGCAGCAGGGCGATCGTCGTTGCGGTCCGCCGGCTCCGGCCGTCCGGCGCGGTTGGTTGGCAGTTGCTGGTAGTGGTTGGTTGGTTGGTCATTGTTGGTTGGCAATGGGCAGTGGACCAGGGAAGACTTCCCGCGCACCTCTCACGCAGAAAACCCCGCCGAACGTGCTTGATCCAACCGAAAACGAAAGTGTACATATTCAGCATAATCCAATAACTAACCCATTTCCCCCTGTCGGTCGGGATTTGTTACCGCAGTGATTAGCCGCCGCATTGCCGGACCACCCCGACGTACTGCTCCCTCGCTGGGTTATGGAACGCTGGCTACGGGTGAATTTCACTGCGTAAATCCTAAAACTCACAAACTTTTCATGCCCCGACTCAAAACCCGGCTTTCACCGAAAACACGTTGGAATACAGGGTTCCGGATTGGTTGCCGAGGTTGGTCAGCGCGTAATCGATGGTGAATTGTTTGACGCTGATTCCGGGCAGCCCGAACCGCACGCCCAGCCCGAAGTCGGGTTGGACGGTGGTGCGCGTGCTGCCGTCGAAGTCTTTGACTTGTTGCACCTTGCCCGCTCCCGCCCGCAGGAACACCAGCCGTTTGTAGTCCAACTCCAGTCCGGCGCGCGGGTCCACGGAGAGTAGATTCGTTCGGATCGGGGCGTTGCGTTTGCCGTCGAAGGTGAGGTCGAGGTCGAGGGCGGCCAGCAAGCCAACTTTCTTGCCGAACGTGAACTGCCGGCCCGCGCCCGCCACCAGGCGTGGCAAGGCTACCTCCGTGGAGGTTTCCGTGAGGGCGTTGCCCGTTTGCAGGTAGGTTTGGTAGAGTTGGTCGGTGTTGATGGAAAAAACGGTGAAGGTGCCCGTCACGTCCCGCGCCACCAGTCCGAACTTCCAGCGGCCCCGTTCCAGTTGCGCCCCCAGGTCGAAGCCGAAGCCCCAGCCGGTGGCAAAGCTGCCCACGTTCCGGTGAATCACCTTCACGCTGCCTCCCAGGCGCAGGCCCGCCAGCCAGGGCATCCGGCGGGCGTAGGAAACGAAGAAAGCGTAGTCGGCAACCGAGAAAAATTGAATCCGGCCGTAATCAATGGCTCCGTTGGCATCGAACAGGTTGAGGGTATTGGCAATGTTGTCGGTGCCGAAGCGCACCACCGACAGCGCCAGGTGGCTGACCGAATCGAGGCGGGTGGCAAAACCGGCGTAATCGTACTGCGCTCCCCCGGCAAATAACTCGTTGTGCATCAGGGCCACCTCGTAACGGTTTGGCAACCCGCCCAGACCCGCCGGGTTCCAGTAGGCGGCCGTCACGTCGTTGGTCAGGGCCACCCCGGTGTTGGCCATGCCCAACGCGCGGGCACCCACCCCAACGGAAAGAAATTCGTTGGCGTACTTGGGCGCCCTCACCTGGGCCCGGCCGGAAAAGCCGGCGAACCCGAAGCACAAAAGAAATACGAATGGTTTCGTCATGGGCATTGCTTCGGCTCCATCCGGGCTCCACCCGGGCCAGGACGCGAAACAGAACCGCACCCCGGGTTGCCCCCGCGGGGTAAAAATACGCACAAGCGGGCGATATGCGGTCCATAGAGTGGATGAATCGGGGAGGATGTAGTAAAAAAACCGTTTTTGTAGCGGAACGCTTCCGCCGTCGGTGGTTGGAAGGCTTCTCGTCGTTGCCCGACCCGCCGGGTCCGGTTCCCGTTCAACCAACCCGGAACGCCATCCGTACCAACCACCCTGCTATTTTTTCAAAGTACCTTGTTTTACATAGTACCTTCTACTATGTTTGCACGATTCGTTTAAACGCTATGGTTGTAACGCAAGTTTTTATGAACGTAGAAAACACGCAGGTGCAGATGCGCAAGGGCATTCTGGAGTTCTGCATCCTTCACATCATCTCCCGCGGGGAAGTGTACGCCTCGGACATGCTGGAAGAATTGACTTCGGCCCGCATCATGGTGGTGGAAGGCACGCTGTATCCCTTGCTCACCCGGCTGAAAAATGCCGGACTGGTTGAATACAAGTGGGTGGAGTCGCTTTCGGGGCCGCCCCGCAAGTACTACATCCTGACCGGGTCGGGAAGGGAGTTTCTGACGCACCTGCAAACCACCTGGGAAGAATTGGTGGCCTCCACCCGACTGGTGACGCTGAAATTGAAGCGCAACGGGTCGCCGGTCGCCGGGGACCCGCCCGGGCTGCAACCCGCGCCCAACGAGTACCAATCCCTGACGCCCGATCCCGGACTGCCGGCCAACACCCCTTTGAATGATGAAGCCATTGACCAGTCAACCGCTGCCCCGCGTACCTGACCTGCCACCCGCAACCCCCACTTTCCGAAACCGAGTAACGCCATGAAAAAGACCATCAGCATCAACATCAGCGGCATCGTCTTCCACATCGAGGAAGATGGGTACGAAAAGCTGAAGCACTACCTGGCCTCCATCCAGCGGTACTTTTCCACCTACGAGGACAGCGTGGAAATCATCGCCGACATCGAAGGCCGGATCGCCGAGTTGTTCCTGGCCAAACTCAATACCGCCCAGCAGGTCATCACCACCGAGGACGTCGACCAGTTGATCGCCACCATGGGCAGCGTGGCCGATTTCGAGGCCATTGAGGAGGAGGAAGATTTCGGGACCAACGCCTACCGGACGGGAAAGAAAGCGGATAGCCGCTACGGATCCACCACTGCCACGGCCGAACCGACGACGGCCACCGCGACAACCGACGTGCCCAGAAAGCTCTACCGCGACGAGCGGCGCAAACTGCTGGGCGGCGTGGCTTCGGGCCTGGCGCACTACTTCCGCGCCGATCCGCTCTGGATCCGATTGCTCTTTCTGGCCGTCTTCTTCGGCTTGTTCATCGTTCCGCCCGCCAGCGGGTTCATCTTCCTGGCCTACCTCACGCTGTGGATTGTGCTGCCGGGTTCGATGCAATTGGAAGAAGACCAGCAGATCAAGAAACTCTACCGCGATCCCGACAACCGCGTGATCAGTGGCGTGTCCGGGGGCCTGGCTTCCTACTTCAAGGTGGACGTGAGCGTGATCCGCCTCCTGTTCGTGGTGGGACTGTTCTTCTTCGGACAAGGCTTGCTGATCTACCTGGTGCTGTGGGCCATTACGCCGAAGGCCAAGACCCTCACCGACCGCCTGGAGATGCAAGGCGAGCCGGTCACGCTCTCCAACATCGAATCGAATATAAAAAAAAGCCTCCGCGTGGATGAGCGGGAAGAAGAAAGCGCCTTCGTAAGGTTTTTGCTGTTCCCCTTCCGCCTGGTGGCACCCATCCTGCGCGGTTTGGAGCCCATCGCCCGGTTTGCGATCGAAGCGTTGCGGGTGCTGGTGGGCATCTTCCTGGTCTTCCTCTCGCTGGCCGTGATCGTGGCCCTGCTGATCGCCTTCGGCACGGGCATGGGCTGGGTGAATGACTACGGGTGGGTGGAACTGGGGGATGTGCCGGTGGATTTGTTTCGCCGGAGCTTTCCGGCGAGCGGGCTCTTCTTCCTGTTCCTCTCGGTATTCATTCCCTTTTTCTTCCTCATCCTGGTCGGTCTCGCCATGATCGCCCGCCGGCGACTCATCACCGTGCCGCTGGGCTGGACCCTGTCCGGCGTGTGGTTGATCAGCCTCCTCGGGCTGGGCGTGACGGCCGCCGCCACGGCCAGCAACTTCCGCTCGCGGGGCTACAGCGAGAACGCGCAAACTTTCGAGACGGGCGACAAAACGCCGGTTATCCGGGTGCGCGAGGCGGGGGAGGAGGACTACCGCGATACCGAACTTACCCTGGAAGGCTACGACGGAACGCCGCTTCGGCTGTTAAAGCGCTTCAAGGCCCAGGGCCGGAACCGGGCCGAAGCCCTGGCCAACGCCGGAATGATCCGCTACGAGGTAACCCAGGCCGATTCGGTGCTGACCTTCGACACGAACTTTTCGTTTCTGGAGAAGGCCCTGTTCCGGGCGCAGGAACTGGACCTGACGCTGCAAATTCCCTACGAAAGAGCCTTCGTGCTCTCGGAGGAAGCGGTCCGCTTCGTCCGCAATAGCATTCCCTACGACGACGGGGACGGCAACCGGTGGAAATTTACCCGCGAAGCCGGCCTGGTTTGCCTCACCTGCCCGGAAAGACCACGCCAAGAAGACCAGTTCGGTGGCAACGAAGACGAAGCCGGGGAAAATTTCGTCGACTCCGGATTTGACGACCAGGAAGGGCGCATCGGGGAAGATGATTTCAAGAAGGAATTTTCCGTACGGGATTTTGACAAGCTCGACATGGGCAGCGCCTTCGTCATCACGGTCGAGCGGGGCCCGGCGTTCCGGGTGACTGCTGGCGGCGACCGCGACGACGTGGAAGACCTGGACGTGCGCGTGAACGGCAGCACGCTCGAAATCGGCTACGAGGACAAGCTTCGGTTCGTGCGGCGGGAGCGGGTAAAAATCAACATCACCATGCCCGTCCTGCGGGACGTGGAATTCGGCGGGGCCAGCCGCTCGTTCATCCGCGGTTTCAACGGCCGCGAACCCCTTTCGCTCGACATTTCCGGCGCTTCCCAATCCGAGATCAGCCTCCGGGCTTCCAGCCTGGAGATGGAGGTGACCGGCGCTTCGACGGTAAACCTGCGGGGAGGGAGCGAACGCCTGCGGGCCAACGTGTCCGGGGCGTCCACGCTGAACGCCTTCGAATGGACGGCGCAGGCCGTGGAGGTGGAAGCCTCCGGCGCCAGCACCGCCCGGGTGAACGCCGAAAAATCGTTGCGGGCCAATGCCAGCGGGGCCAGCGGCATCCGCTACCGGGGCAACCCCGCCAGCACCGACAATGAATCGTCGGGCGCCAGCTCGGTTAAGCGGGAATAGAAGAAACTCGGTTGAAGCTAGCAGTGATCGCAAAGCGGGCTACCCTGATTGAGGCACCTGAAGCGGAAGGGATGAAGCAAGGAATCGAATAAGCAAGCGGCGGTTATTCAATGAAGTTTGCCGTTTCACGGCCTTGACGCACTTTCTTGAACCGTCTCCGGGTTAGTGGCCTAAACGTCAAACAGGAGTTTTTTTACGTCAGTCCACACGTAGCGACAAGTGTCGGCAGAGCCTCCTCCTGGATTTTCCTTAAGTACTACTGCTTGGTTGACTGCCCCTAGCCCTTCGTAGAATCGTCTGGCACGGGTGTTTTTTGTAAACACCCATAGATAAAAACCGGTAGCCGGATTGTAGTTATAGGACCATTGGGCGGCCAACTTTAACAACTTGGTTCCAATGCCTTGTCCTTTCCAGGGAGCCAAAACGTGCAGGTTGTCAAGTAAAGCACCCCACAGCGGATCCTCATCGGCAAAAACACAAGCAAACCCACATAGAATGGCCTTTTCTTCCGCCAAGATAATGTATTGCCTGTCGTTGGGATGTTGTAACCGGCTTTTCCAGGTTTCTAGCCTGTTTTTTCCCAGATCACCATCCAGAAATTCATCGTTCAAAATACCCCGGTAATGCCGTTGCCAGCTTTGGGTATGCAACAAAGCAATCTGCTCGGTGTCGTTGCCGGTAGCCTCTCGATACATCATCTGCCTAAATAACTTAAGTTGCCAGTCAGTGGGAGTGTCACCGCAGAGCCCTTAAAAGGGTGGCTACGAAGCGGTTTTCACGGGGAGGCTTCGGCCCACCGGGTTGCCGGATGCCAACCACCGCGCTCCCTACTCGCAGACGATCTTCGCGTACACCTCCTCGTTGAAGATCTGCTTGCGCAGCAGCTTGCCATTCTGGTCGAAGTAGAAGAGCAGGTGAACCGAGGCCGCATCCACCAGTTTTTCGGCCACGTAAAAGGGAACCCGCTCGTCGCCGGCGTTGCCCAGGTCGTCGTACTCGACGGGGATGAGCTGGCCGCGCAGGCTGCTCAGGATGCCGTACTGCCGGTTGGCGTACACCTTCAACACCACCTCGGATTCGGTGGTCCGGACGTAGCTGATTTCGTCGAAGGGCTGTAAATAATAGCGCTGGTTGGCAAAGTCGTACAACCGCCACTGCCCGTTTTCTCTTACCAAGGCCACCGTTTCCAGCCAGAAGCGGATTTCGTCGAACCGGAAGGGCGCCTTTTCCCGGTTGGTCCGGTCGACGAGCCCGAACCGGCCGTTTTTGCGGGCGATGAAGAGCAGTCCCTCCCGGTCGTAGAACTGCAGCAGCGATTCGTACTGCGGGGCGATGGCCAGTTTCTTTTGGGGATGGATCACCCCGAATTTCCGGTTTTTCAACGTTGCCACGAACGCCTTGCGCAGGGGGCTGAGCCCATCGAAGGAGGATGGCACCCGCAACCGGTTGAGTGAATCCCGGAGGGTTACTGTCCGTCCGGATTCCACCA
>JACMKY010000283.1 GCA_014379925.1 Cytophagales bacterium
AAGTCAGAATTCCCTTTGCATACATAGGTTGAGGTTGCACAAGGCGTGGGTCTCATCAAGCAACCAGGCAGAATTGGATCAAGTCAGCCGGGTTTTTCGGATTCAAGTGGTGCGCATGCGGTACGACTGCGCTGGCTCACTTCCGTAATCTCGAACTCCGGGCGTATTTCAGGAAAATAATTGGTTAAGGATGAGAAGCATACAAAGTTTATATCCGTAAAAAACGCACCAATTTCGCCCGCGCGTCCGAACCTAGCCGTTGCCGAATGGGTTTAACACCGTATGCAAACATCCGATACCCTCGTCATCAAACTCACGCAGTATAGCCACGGAGCGGGCTGCGGCTGCAAAATATCGCCCAAAATCCTGGACGGCATCCTCCGTTCTGACCAGCCGGCCCGGCCTTTTCCGGGGTTGCTGGTGGGCAACGAAAGCAAGGACGACGCGGCCGTGCTCGAATGGAACGACGGCGAAGCCCTCATCAGCACCACCGACTTCTTCATGCCCATCGTCGACGATGCCTTCGACTTCGGCCGGATCGCCTCCGCCAACGCCATCAGCGACGTGTACGCCATGGGCGGTGAACCCATCCTGGCCATTGCCATCCTGGGTTTCCCGGTCGACAAGCTCCCGCCCGACGTGGCCCGGCAAATGCTGGAAGGAAGCCGGGCCATCTGCCGCGAGGCCGGCATTCCGCTGGCGGGCGGCCACAGCATCGACAGTCCCGAACCCATCTTCGGCCTGGCCGTCACGGGCCGGGTGAAAGTAGAAAACCTCAAGCAGAACAGTACCGCCACGGCGGGTTGCCTCCTCTACCTGACCAAACCCCTGGGCGTGGGCATCCTGACGACGGCGCTGAAGAAAGGCATCCTGCGGCCCGAACACGCCGACATTGCCCCCGCTCAGATGGTGCAGCTCAACCAGATCGGGACGCAACTGGGCCGGATTCGGGCGGTGAAGGCCCTCACCGACGTAACGGGCTTCGGCCTGCTGGGCCACCTGGTCGAAATGTGCGAAGGCAGCGGACTCAGTGCCACGGTGAATTTCGGGGACGTGCCGAAGATCGCCGTGCTGGACCAGTACCTGGCGCAGAAAAGCATCCCCGGTGGCACCCACCGCAACTGGGAGAGTTACGGCCACAAGATCGGGACCCTTACCGAAACGCAGCAGTCCATCCTGGCCGATCCCCAGACCAGCGGCGGGTTGCTGATCGCCGTCTCGCCCGAAGGCCGCGACGAAGTGGAAACGCTGTTGCGCCAACGCGGAATGCCCGCCCACCCCTTGGGCGTGCTCACGGAGGCGGGAGAGAAAGTGATCGAGGTAAGGTAGTCGGTGAACGGCAAAACCGTACGTACCGCGGCGTTCAGTCGTGCCACCGGATGCCGTAAAGCAAACCTGCTCACTACGGATCATCCGCCACTGAATACGGCCCATCGACCACAACCATGCAACTACACCACCACGAAATAGGCCAGGGAGAACCCATCATCATCCTGCACGGGCTGTTCGGCTCGTCGGACAACTGGCTGACCATTGCCAAGCAGTTGGCCACCACCTACAAGGTGTACCTGCCCGACCAGCGCAACCACGGACGGTCGCCCTGGAGCGAAGAATTCACCTACGAGGCGATGAGCGACGACTTGATGGCGTTTATCCGGGAACACCGTATTCAACCGCCCGTGTTGATTGGTCATTCCATGGGTGGAAAAACGGCAATGCGTTTCGCGATGCGCTACCCGGGTGCCTTTCGCAAGCTGCTGGTCGTCGACATTGCTCCCAAATACTACCCGCCCCATCACCAGGAGATTCTGGAAGGGTTGCGCGCCATTGACCTGACCGCCTTGCAAACCCGTCAGCAGGCCGACGAACAATTAGCCCGGCATATACCCGAAGCGGAAGTCCGGCAGTTTCTGCTGAAGAACCTTTACCGCGCGGAGGGCGGCCCCGATGAGCCATCCCGGTTCGCCTGGCGCCTGAACCTGCCGGTTATTGAGCGCGAAATCGAGCGGGTAGGCGAGGCACTGTCCTACTCGGAGCCCGTGCAACAACCCACGCTGTTTCTGCGCGGCGGTAAATCGCGTTACATCAAAGACCCGGATATGAACCTGATCCAGCAGATCTTTCCCCGGGCTACCCTCCAGACCATTGCCGATGCCGGACATTGGGTGCACGCCGAACAGCCGAAGGAATTTGTGGAAAGGGTGAGGGAATTTGTGGAAAAGTAGTCATCGGGGCGGCCTCCCGTCACGCT
>JACMKY010000284.1 GCA_014379925.1 Cytophagales bacterium
GAATTGGCCAATTTGAATTTACAACCAGGCTACGTACCCAAACCTTTCATTTTTTATCGGTTATAAGGATTAATTACATCCCTTTGAATGGCCCCGTTCAGGACGGTTGCTTGGTTTCCGGAGTTAATCGACTTACAGTAAAGAAAGTAAGAATTGATATTTTCGTTTTACGCGTTCGAAAGCTACGAATGATCGAATCGACAAGTCAATATTTCCTCATACCTTACATCGCTAATCAACAACATTAAATGAACTTAACCACGAGTATGTTACAATTGGCTTCTGCCCTGGACGGCAGGTTGGTGGAATATACCAGTGAGATCAACGTTATCCTGGTGCCGGTGACGAGCCACCACTGCCAGGCGGTTATCGGTCAACGGGTGGAGAAAAACGGTCGGGCCATCATCGAGTTCTCTTCCAAAGTATGCGAGTTGTGCGCCAACCGGGAGAATCACCAAATCATTCTCCGGTTGAACCAGGAATTGTTTTACAGTAAAGTAATCATTCACGAGGATCAGTTGCGGGTGACGGCCGAATGCCTGGCCGATCAGTTTACCGAGCCGTTGATGGCCAGCATAATCGCGGAAGTAGCCACCGTAGCCTACAACCTGGACCACCGGGAAATAAACGCGGAAACGCCCGAAACCCCCGTGTTCGCCCAATAGCGGATAGCCCGTATGAAAACGTTTGCCCTGCTGGCCTGCTCCGTCGGTTTTTCCTTCGCTTTCACCGCCGACAAACCCGCGTACCGTCTTTTTGACCAAGCGCAAAAGGAAGTCCTTTACCGCGATGTCATCCGGAAACTGAGCACGGCCGACGTGGTCTTGTTCGGGGAAATCCACAACAACCCGGTTTGCCACTGGCTGGAGTTGCAGGTTACGAAAGACCTGTACACTTCCGCCAAAGGGCGACTGGTGCTGGGAGCGGAGATGTTTGAAGCGGACGATCAGCTGGTGGTAGATGAGTACTTGAAGGGGCTGCTCACCGCCAGTCAGTTAGAAGCGGAAGCCAAGGTCTGGGATAATTTCCGCACTGATTACCGACCCCTGCTCGACTTTGCGCTGGCGAAACAACTCTCCTTCGTGGCCACCAACGTCCCGCGTCGCTACGCCAGTCTGGTCGCCCGGAACGACCTGCCCGCGCTGGACGGGTTGAATGCCGAGGCGAAAAAATGGATTGCCCCCCTGCCCGTGACCGTGGATCTGACGTTGCCTGGTTACGCCAACATGCTCCAGGCCATGGGAGGGAGTGCGCACGGGGGAAGCAACGCGGCCAACCTGGCAAAAGCCCAAGCCATCAAAGACGCGACGATGGCCCACTTCATCCGACAAAACCGGAAAGCCGGTCAACTCTTCCTGCATTACAACGGCGCGTACCATTCCAACCACTACGAGGGCATCGGTTGGTATTTGAAGCAGCAGGACCCTTCCCTGAAAATCGTGACCATTTCTTCGGTGGAACAGGAAGACATTGGCAAACTGGAGGAGGCAAACTACCGGCTGGCCGACTTTACGGTGTGCATCCCGGCGGATATGACCAAAACGCACTGAGCGGGCAATTATCCGGACGCGTAAGGAGGACAGCAATCAACGCGACGGCGGCCCTTTCTGCCGAGGGCGTACGGATGCGGCTTTAACCTTGTTGCTCGGAAAATCCCCGTTCGTAGCTGACGCCCGCGAAGTAATGCAGCATCAGCACCCGGGCGTACCGGAACATAAATGGAATGGTGAGCACGAGGGCAGCAGTTACCACCGACAGGTAGACCCACGTGTCGGGATCGCGCCCGAGGTAGTACACCCCAAACCCTACGATGATTACGGTCGCCACGGAGAAGGCGTAACTGAAGTACATAGCCCCGATGAAAAAGCCGGGTTCTATTTCAAATTGCAGGCCGCAGTGCGGGCAGTGTTCGTGCATATCCGCGAACTTGGCCATATTGAGACCCGAATACTTAAACATTTTTCCCTGACGGCACCTAGGGCATTGCTCTCCCAGGATAGCCCGTAGTTTTGAGGCGTTTTTCATAGTTTTCCTTGCTGCTCCGGTACCAAAAAAACGCGATCACCATGCATACCAGGTAAGGAAAAGACACCAGGTACAAGATCCCCTTGTTGAGCCCCGCCCCGACCGAGCTGCTCCCATCGCTCAAGTTGCTTTCTACCGTGGCGCGGCACATGGCACACTGCGCTTTGCTGTCCACTGACGTAAATCCACCGAGCAGGGTTGCGAACAGGAAAGTAAATAAAAGTTTTTTCGTTTTCATAGTTCTAAGAAAATTCTACCGTACGTAGTAGGGACTAATCAGCAGGTATACCAGAACGCCGGTTACCGAGACGTATAACCAAATGGGGTAGGCGTACCGGACCACCTTTCGGTGACGCGCAATCTGGTTGGTCAATGCGTAGTAGACGGCCAACAGCACAAACCTCACCACCACAATCGACAGGAGAATGTGCGAAACCAGCAGGGCGTAATAAACCTGCCGAATCGGACCCTGCCCACCGAAGGGAGTGGACTGGTTGGAAACGTGGTACAAAATGTAGCAGACCAGGAACAGGGCGCCCAGCCCGAAAGCGCCCAGCATCGCGGCCCGGTGGGCTTTCACCTTTTTTCGTTTGATAAAATACAGGCCCAGTAGCAGCAGCAAAGCAGTAACGGTGTTGAGCACGCCGATGACGTGGGGCAATACCCCGGTCCACTCACCCAACCCGACCTTCGTACGAATACTCAGCAGCACCGCCACGGCCACGGGAATAACAATGGAAACAACGTCGATGATCCGCTGGTCTTTTTTCTCCGTCGGTGGTTGCTGTGCAATCCTGTTCATTGTCTACTTCGTTTGTTGCCCATCCATGTCCAACAAAATCCGGGTCTCCAACACGAGCCGGTCGATCTCTTCCGGATCGATTCCGTTGTAGTAGCCCCGGATGTGCCGGTCCTTGTCCACCAGCACCAGCCGCTCACTGTGTATAAACTCGTCTTCCAGGCTTTGTGTTTGCTTGCCCGTGTCGGTGGCCGGAAGTTTGTACCCCTCCCGCACCAGCCGGTAAATGGCTTCTTTGTCGCCCGTCAGAAAAAACCACTTACCCGGTTTGGCCCCGTACGTGGCGGCGTATTCGCGCAGGACGGGTGGTTGGTCGTGGGCGGGATCTACGGAGTAGGACAACAGCACCACGTCGGGATTGTTCAGAAACAGGTCTTGTACCCGGCTCATCTGGGCGGATGTTTTGGGGCAGACGCCCAGGCAACGGGTAAAGAGAAAGCTGACAATGGACACCTTGCCGCCGGTGATGGCCCCCGTAACGCCGCGTCCGTTCTGGTCGGTAAGCGCAAAGTCCGGTACCTGATGAAAAAGGGTGTCGTTTACCTCGCGGCGGTATTCGACCCGCTTTCGAATGATGGGTTCGCCGGTAGTGGAATCTACGCGGGGGTAATAGGTTCGGAGCGAATACCGGTTGGTGCCGAAAGCTTTGAGAAAAAGGAACACGAAAGCCGGGACAACCAACAACGCGATCAGTATCCCGGCTTTAATTAGTTTTTGCATAGGGGTGTTACGCCGCCCGCAGGATGGCATTTCCCTCCATAAGCAGGGCAATCAGCAACCAGACGATGAATACCAAAGGGATAATGATGCAGTAGATCAGGGTTTTCACCTCCGTTTTCAAGTGCATGAATTCCGCTACAATATAAAAGGCCTTGACCAGCGTCATGCCAACGAAGATGGACACCCGCAAAAGCTTGAATTCGTGCGGTAAACTGAAGGCAACGACGAATTCCAGCGCCGTGATGACCAGCAGAATGAGAAAAGTCCGCCAGATTTCCTTGGTGTGCGGCTTCGGGATTTCGCCCGGTTGCAAGGAATGCGAGTGATCGGCCATGGGTGAGGGTCGAGTTGGGGGTTATGAACAATGAATGAGCGCCAAAGCGAATGCAGGTTAAAATTCTGGCGGACGGCTGACCACGGTGGGCGGACGGCTCAGATCAGGTAGAAGAAAGTAAACACGAACACCCAGACCAAATCTACGAAGTGCCAGTATAAACCTACTTTCTCCACCATCTCGTAGTGACCTCTCTTTTCGTACACGCCCGTGGCTGCGTTGAAGAAGATCAGGATGTTGAGCAGTACGCCGCTGAATACGTGCGTTCCGTGAAAGCCGGTGATGAAGAAGAAAAGATCGGCGAAGGCGGGCGGGCCGTACTCGTTGATCCGCAGGTTGGCCCCGTGGATGACGCGTTCCACCCACTGTCCCTTTTCGTAGAACCGCACCACGGTTCCCGTTTCCGTGCCGTGAATGAAGTGGCCCCATTCCCAAGCCTGACTACCCAAAAAGGCGAAACCTCCGATGATGGTCCACAGCATCCATTTCTCCACGTCGCGCTGGTCGTTGCGGTGGCCGGCCTCTACCGCCAACACCATGGTTACGCTGCTCATGATGAGGATGAAGGTCATGATGCCCACGAACACCAGAGGCAGTGACAAACCGTGCAGGAACGGGACCGACTCGTACACGCGCTCCGGCGTGGGCCAGTATTCGGGCGAAAACTTAAACTCGCCGTGAATTGCTTCGTCGTACGCCTGGTGGCGGTAGCGAATCAACCCGTACGTAACCAGCAAGGCCGAAAAGGAAAAGGCATCCGAAAGCAGGAAGAACCACATCATCAGCTTGCCGTAGTTCGCTTTCAACGGCTCGTTGCCGCCGTTCCAAATGCTTTGCTGTGGTCGCTTCTCCAGCACCGGTGCGTTGTTGGCCATGGGTATTTCTCGTTTAGTGATTGAGCAATAAAAATACGAACAAATATAGCCAAAGCACATCTAAAAAATGCCAGTACGTGGCGCACAATTCAATCCGCAACGTATTTTTCGAGTGAATCCGGTACCGGAAAGCGGCCACCACGGCAACCAACAACACGATCAAGCCGCTGATCAGGTGGAGGGCGTGTACGCCCGTCAGCACGTACAGGAACGAGCCCGATGGATTGGAGCCATTCCCACCGAAGTACACGTTGATGTTCACCAACTGGCCCCAACCAATCCACTGGCCCACCAAAAACGTCATTCCCAAGGCGAAGGCCAGGGTAATCGCCGTTTTCAACGACCCCAGACGGTCTTTTTTGGCCGCCACGTACGCCCAGTGCATGCAAACGCTGCTGGCCAGCAGAACGGCGGAATTGAACCAGAAGATGGCAGGCAATTCAAATTCCAGCCAGTTTCCCTCGGCTTGCCTCACCAGGTAAGCACTCGTAAAGGCGGCAAAGATCATGACTATGCTGACGATGAACAGCCAAAGCATGAATTTTCCGGGGTGCATCGAGAGAGTAGGCTGGGGTTCTTCCGCCAGCAACTGGGCTTCCAGGTTCGGCCTCTCTTTGGTCTTTAAGTCAATGTCCATGTTCATTTTTATCTTTATACTGCTTTTGTCTTTGTACTGCTTTGAATGAGGGTAACGCAGGTACATTCTACTTTAATCGAACTTTGCAGCAATCCGGCTAAAGCGGATCGCCACCCGGCCAAACCTACCTCGTCGATGCGTCTTCCCGACATTAAACCGGGTTACCAGTCGGGCGTCGGTTATTCACCCGGAATTTGAATCACCCGACTTTGTCCATCAGGAAGGCGATCTGCACGATGATGAGGTAGATGAAAGACCCGAACATCAACCGGAGCGCCGCCTTGTTGGAGCGTTCCTTCATCAGGTAAAACGTTTGCATCAAAAACAACACCCCGCACAGGGTAACCACGCCCGTGGCACCGGTCCCGATGAAGCCAAGCTTGGCGGGCAAGATCCCCAACGGAATCAAAAAGAGCGTGTACACCGTAATCTGAAAAGCAGTGGTGAGGTTCTTCCCCCCGCGGGAAGGCAAGAGTTTGAAACCTGCTTTCCGGTAGTCTTCGTCCAACACCCAGGCAATGGCCCAGAAGTGCGGGAACTGCCACGCGAACTGGAGGGCAAACAAGGCAAACGCGCCGGCTTCCAAATGGCCCGTCGCCGCCACCCAGCCGATCAACGGAGGCAGGGCCCCCGGGATGGCGCCCACCAGTACCGCAACGGGTCCCACGCGCTTGAGCGGAGTGTAGACAAACGCGTACAAGGCCAGCGAACCGAGCGTGAGCGCGGCCACCAGCGCCGACACGGTGGTGAAGAGCACCCAAGTGCCAACCGTAATCAGCACGGCGGCGAACACCAGGCTTTCCGTCACGCTCAGCCGGCCGCTGGGCAGAGGACGGTTTTGCGTACGGCTCATCAGTTTGTCCAGGTCCTTCTCGATGACTTGGTTGAGAATGTTAGCCGCCCCCGTAATCAAAAATCCGCCGACGGAAAAGAGCAGGAAGCGGGCCCAACCCACGGATTGGTCAGCTCCCAGCAGGTAACCGAAAGCGCCGGAGAAGGCAACCAGAAAGGACAACCGGAACTTCAGTAATTCGAAATAGGCCTTGGCTTTGGCCAGGAAAATGTAAGTAGCGGGTGCTTTGGTGGCTGTGATCATGGAAATTCTTTCTTTGGCTTCCTGTTGCTTATCGAACTCAAAGAAGCTGCTTTTGTCAAAACGGACGGACGCCCCCGGCTGTCAGGAAAGCACCCGCGCGCCCACCATTCGGTCTTTTTCGGCCGTTACGGGCCTGGCATTCAAAACCAGCAGGATCAGGAACTGAATGCCGATTCCTGCGAAAGCCAGCAGCAAATGCACGGGTTGCAGGTAGGCAGGAACTCCCAGGTACGCCATCGCGGCTCCCGTCGCAACTTCCAATCCGACTACCAAAAGCAAGGCGAAAGCGTACTTATACAACCGTCCTCCCCCCGAAATGTTCTTCCTTACCTGGTAAATCAAATACACGTGCGTAGCCAGTACCAACCAAGAAAAAGAGCGGTGCACGTAAAAGGACAACCCCAGCGCGTCAATCCACTGGGCCCTTCCCCCGTAGCCCAACGACCGGATGGCGTGGTCAACTGACTCCCGTACCTGCGTTCCCAGGAGTACCTGTGCCAGCGAAATTGCCAAAGCGAACAGAACAAGCCGGTTGAGAAAAGGCTTGTTGGCTACGCGCGGCTCCGGCATCCGTCCCCGGTAGGACCGGGCCACCGCGTAGATCAACAGCAGAACAATGGCAATGGCCAGCAGCATGTGCACCGTAATGATGCCGGGAAGCAGGTTAGTGGAAACAACCACTGAACCGATCCAGCCCTGCACCCCCACCAATCCGAAAGCGGCCAGACTTACCCAAAAGATTGTTCGGTCTTCCCGCCAATAACGCCCGGAGAGCACCAGGGTCAGAAAGATCAAAAAACCAACCAGGACCCCCAGCAACCGGTTTACGTACTCGATCCAGGTTTTGGTGGCGTTAAAGCCCGCTTCCGGTCCGGCGTCGAGGCGGATCCGACCAGCCAGCTCCCCAAATCCCATTTTGTCCAGGTAACCGGCCAAGCGCTCGTTTTTCAGTTGGCGTT
This sequence comes from Cytophagales bacterium, assembly GCA_014379925.1. Lineage (GTDB taxonomy): Bacteria > Bacteroidota > Bacteroidia > Cytophagales > ES-bin-26 > ES-bin-26. The sequence continues at coordinate 7,446 of JACMKY010000284.1, forward strand.
TGCTGGCGTACGTCTCCTGATAACGCAAAGGAAGCTGGGCAACCTCCGTCGGGGGCACCCAGCTTCCGAAACACTTCGGCCAATCGGGGCAACCCATGCCCGATCCCGTACTGCGAACAATGCCTCCCGCCAACACCAATAGGTAAACGGCTGCGACGGTTGCGATTCCCAACCGGCGAAACAGCCAGCCGTCCCCTTTAGTGCTTGTTTGGTTTGTCATGGTTAGTCAATTCCTCCTCTTCCTCGTTCTCCAGGGCAATCATCTCATTCTCGTGGGGCAGGTTCGACCCGGGCGTTTGCGAGTAGGGCACGTTCTGCGGAATGAAGTCATCCGCCTCACCCGGCTTGCTGTAGTCGTACGGCCAGCGGTACACCGTTGGAATGTCGCCCGGCCAGTTGCCGTGTTGGGGACGAACGGGAGCCGTCCACTCCAGCGTGTTCGACCGCCAGGGATTTTGAACTGCCCGCTTACCCCGGAAAATGCTGTGCACAAAGTTGTAAATGAAGAGCAGTTGAGCCGCTCCGGTGAAATAAGCCGCCAGCGTAATGAATGCATTCAGATCGGCAAACGACTTGAAAGCGTCGAAACCCGTGAAGGAATAATACCGCCGGGGGAAGCCCGCAATGCCGATGTAGTGCATCGGAAAGAAGATCAGGTAGATGCCGACGAACGTAAGCCAGAAGTGAACGTACCCGAGCTTTTCGTCCATCATCCGGCCGAACATCTTGGGAAACCAGTGGTAAGTACCCGCCAGCAGGCCGAACGCCGAAGCGCTGCCCATGACCAGGTGGAAGTGGGCCACTACGAAGTACGTATCGTGCAGGAAGATATCAATGGCGCTGTTACCCAACGCAATGCCCGTCAATCCACCGGAGATGAAGAACGACACCAGACCAATGGAAAACAACATAGCCGGAGTGAAAATGATGTTTCCTTTCCAGAGTGTGGTAATGTAGTTAAACGCTTTCACCGCCGAGGGCACCGCAATGATCAACGTCAGGAACATGAAGACCGAGCCCAAAAAGGGGTTCAAGCCGGATACGAACATGTGGTGCGCCCACACGACGAACGAAAGAATGGTGATGCCCATCAGCGAACCCACCATGGCCCGGTACCCGAAGATCGGCTTCCGGGAATTGGTGGCAATGATTTCTGACGTGATTCCGAGGGCGGGCAACAAAACGATGTAGACCTCCGGGTGACCCAGGAACCAGAACAAATGCTGGAACAGAATCGGGCTGCCACCCACGTTCGAGAGGGCCTCGCCACCGATGTAAATCTCCGACAAGTAGAAGCTGGTCCCGAAACTCCGGTCGAAAATCAGCAGCAACGAAGCGGCGAACAGCACCGGAAAGGACAGCAAACCAATGACCGCCGTCAGAAAAAACGCCCAGATGGTGAGGGGCAAGCGGGAAAAGGACATTCCTTTCGTTCGCAGGTTGATCACCGTGGTGATGTAGTTGATGCCCCCCAACAGCTGGGAAACGATGAAGATCGCCATGCTGATCAGCCACATCGTCATGCCCGTACCCGAGCCTTTGATGGCCTGGGGCAAGGCACTCAGCGGAGGATACACCACCCACCCGCCCGCGGCCGGTCCGGTTTCAATGAAGATCGAGGCGAACATAACGGCACTGGACAGGAAGAAGAACCAGTACGAAAGCATGTTCAGAAAACCCGATGCCATGTCCCGCGCGCCTATCTGCAACGGAATCAGGAAATTACTGAAGGTTCCGCTCAGGCCCGCCGTCAGCACGAAGAACACCATGATGGTTCCGTGCATCGTCACCAAGGCCAGGTAGAACTCCGGGTCCAACTTGCCCGCTTCGTTGACCCAGTCGCCCAGCAATGGTTTCAACCAAAACAAGGTAGCAGATGGGAAACCCAGTTGAGTACGGAATATCATCGACATGACGCCCCCAATCAAAGCCCAGAAGATACCACTGAAGAGGTACTGCTTGGCAATGACCTTGTGGTCCTGGCTGAAGATGTACTTCGTGATGAAGTTTCCGTGGTCTTCGTGCGCATGGGCGTGTTCCTCGTGCGCGGGTGCATCCACCAGTTGATTCTTGTTCGTTACTGCAATCGTCGCCATTCGTGTCGGTGCTGGTTTGTTTATGTCTTGGATAAAATTAATTTGCTAAGGCACTGGTACCAACTGGGGAAGCGCTTCCCGATTGCGGGACATCCGAACTGGATTCTTTCAACCAGGCGGCTGCCTGTTCGGGGGTTATTCCCGACGCCTTGATGGCCTTTTCCTTCAGATTAGCCGGTATCTTCTCCAGGTTTTCTGGATTGGTGGCCAGCCAGGTGGGTTGTTCGGAGTACCACTTGTTGTAGACATCTTCGTCTTCCACCACAATAATTGCCCGCATGCTGAAGTGGGCTTTTCCGCACACCTCCTGGCAAACCAGCTCGTAGTTGAAGTTGGGTTTCCCCAATTCGTTTCTCATTTCGTCGGTGGTCTTGGTGGGGGTGAACCAAAATTTGGTGGGCATCCCCGGCACCGCGTCCATCTTCAACCGGAAGTGGGGAGCCGAACAACTGTGCAGCACGTCGCGGGCGTGGATCTTGAACAAGATGGGTTTCCCCTTGGGAATGTGAATTTCGCTGGTGGTGAAGTCATCAAACGTTGCTTCGTCGGTTACGTCCAGGCCTATCTCGTTGGTGGCATCAATCAGCTTGTAGTTGTACTGTCCCAGTTGGTTGTCATCCTTGCCGGGATACCGGAATATCCAGTTAAATTGCTTGCCCACTACTTCTACCACCACCGCGTCTTGGGGAGCTTCGCTGGTGATGTCGCGCCACGCTTTCCAACCCGAGAAGACGAGCAGCGTGAGCACGATGGCCGGTACGATGGTCCAGGCGATTTCCAGCTTGTTGTTGTCGGGGAAAAAACGGGCCTTCTGTCCTTCCTTGTACTGATACCGGAAAGGGAAGTAGAAAAGCAAGATGTGCGTCATCACGAACACGATGGTAATCACGATCATGGTAACCCAAAATAGCTCGTCGGTTACCAAACCATGTTCGGAGGACGCTTTGGGCAGGAAATCTTTGCGGGCAGCCAGGAAAGACCAGACGGCGGCAATGAAGCCCCCAATCAGAAACACCAGCCACAAAGCCCCGTTGATGCGGTTGCTATTGCCCTGCACACGGCCCGTCGAGGGGCTTTGCACTGAGGAGGCCAGGGAAGCAATGCGA
>JACMKY010000285.1 GCA_014379925.1 Cytophagales bacterium
ATTGGATGTGGACAACATTGACGTGTACACCGTAGAAAACGGGCAGATCGTAGGCGCTACGGTGTATTCGGCCGACATCAGTCAGGAGGATCGTTTCTGGCAGGAGTAGACCAATGGCAAACGATCCGCGGGGAACCCTGACCGTTTTTTTGAGCAGGATCTCTCGCTGATCCCGGGCAAAACCTAAGTCCCTGCAAGGGTTACTGGCCCCTGATCCGATTAACAGTCGAGCATCCCGATCGTGGCGTCAATGGACAATCAACTGGCAGGTAAGGGTAAAAACCCCACGAACGCATTCCAATACCTTTGCTACGGTTATTTACTTTAAACAAAACAAAAATCATGAAAACAACGAACGTATTGCGGACTGCCCTCTGGGCAACGGTGGCCTTTGCTGAAGCAGGCGCACTGGCCGCCTTTTTCCTGGGTGGCAAATGGAAAGTGATTGATGAACTGACCGGAGGCCAGCCCGTACTATTTGGCATTGAGATGCTGGTGCTGGCAGGACTAGCCACCTGGGCGGTCTTACGCAAACCCGTCAGCAAGCCATTGGTTCGGGCTGTGATGGCAATGAATGGCTTGTTGTTCGGTTTTCTCCTGTATCGGCTGGAGACTACTCCGGATCTGTCAGCCGCTGGTACGGAACTCCTGATCATCGACGGCGTAGTGGTAGCCGCGATGCTGGTAGCGCAGTTCGTGGGGCTGCGAAGCGATGGCCAACCCGAGCGCAATGAAGCGTATTCTTCGGTGCCTTTCAACCCCACTAATTTGTCATAGGTCAATTTCCTTATTCAGAAAGAAGTGGCTTCGACGCGAGTTAAGCTCAATGCAAATCGTAAATTCACCCGCCGCTCAACAATTCGATGAAAGTGCGCGCCTGAAGCGTAGCGTCAGGCGCGCCTCTTATCTCAAGCGTTCCACCGCCAACGGGCGCTACTCCGAGCCCAGCGCCGCTTCCGGTAACCAGTGCCGGATTGGAGAGCCCAAGATTACTTCGATGAGTTTTTCCAGTGAATTGTTCTGACCGCTAATAGTCACCGCCCGCCCCGCCGCCGCCGAAACTGCCGCCCCCAAAGCCGCCAAAACCACCGCCACCCCCGAAACCCGAACCGCTCCGGCTGCCGCCGCCACCGAACGTGGTGTAGGGAAAAAACACCGGCCCGCCCCGGCCAAACCGGTTGCCTCCCCCCCGGTTGTTGCGGCTGATCACGAAAATCACGACAAAAATGACCAGAATGAGGAGCAGCACCGGAAAACCGGAACCTTCCCCGGGATTGTCCGCCCGGTCGGCCGCCGTAAATTCACCCTGCACCTGCTGCATCAGGGCGTCGGTGGCTTCGTTCAGACCCTGGTAGTAGGCACCGGCGCGGAAATTGGGCCGCAGGTACTGTTCGCCGATCCGCCCGGCCTCGGCGTCGGTGATGGCCCCTTCCGCGCCGTAGCCCGTGGCGATGAAGTAGCGCCGGTCGTTTACCGCCCACGTGAGGAGAATGCCGTTGTCCTTGCCCCGCTGACCGATTCCCCACTGGCGGCCCAGCGCGAAACTGTAGTCGGAGATTTCGTACTCGCCCGTGGTGGGCACGATGACAATGGTAATCTGGGTGGAAGTAGAATCATCGAAGGCCACCAGTTTGCGTTCCAGCGCTTCCCGCTGGTCGGGTTGGAGCGCGCCGGCCAGGTCGTTGACCAGCCGGGGCGGGTTGGGGACGGCGGGAATGTCCTGGGCAGCCAGCGGAAGACAGCCGAGCCCGACGAGGAAGAAAGGGATGCTTTTTTTGAGGATAAACAAAATCGGGGCGGATTGAAAGAAGCGGGATTGGGTGGCAACTCGGTTCATGGGGAAGGTTGGTTGCCGAAGGAAAGATCGTCGGAAAGTTCGTTGGCATCGTCGGGGGTGCGCGGGAAGTGGCCTTTCAACTGCTCGCCCGCCATCTCTATCCCCCGGCAGAGGCCCTCGGTCAGTTCGCCCCGCCCGAACAGACTCCGCATGGCCTCTTTGGTATTTTGCCAGAATCCGTCCGGCACCACCGCGTCAATGCCCTGGTCGCCCAGGATGGCGAACTTGCGGTCTTCGAGGGATAGGTAGAACAGCACGCCGTTTTGCCGCTGGGTCCGGTGCAGGTCCAACTGCCCGAACACGTCTTTGGCCCGTTCCATCACGTCCGGAAGCGGACAGCGCAACTCCACGTGCACCCGGATTTCTCCCGACGTGTGGGTCTCCGCCCGGCGAATGGCCTCAACGATCCGTTCCTTTTGCGCTTCCGTGAAAAAATCCTTGGCCATGGGAGTGGATCGAAAAACTGGAAGGTGAAGAGACGGAACAAAAAAACGGAAGGTGGAAGGGAACGGGCGGTTCCGGTCGCTCAACGATTGCTTTCCGACTTCCGATATCCACCTTCAAATTTACAACCTGCAACCCCGGTCCCTGGCCTCAAAACTTGACCGTGGGGGGCGTGTCCGAACCCGGCCGGGCGGTGAAGTAGCCTTTTTTCTCGAAGCCGAACATGCCGGAGGCGAGGTTATTGGGAAACTTGCGGATGTAGGTGTTGTAATCCTGCACCGATTCGTTGAAGTCCTTGCGGGCCAAGCCGATGCGGTTTTCGGTACCGGACAATTCGGTTCGCAGGTCCTGAAATCCCTCGTTCGCCTTCAGGTTGGGATACGCTTCCGCTACCGCCAGCAACCGTCCGAGGCTCGAACTGATCTGGTCTTGGGCGGCCTGGAACTGCTGGATTTTTTCGGGGGTAAGGTTGTTGGCGTCTATTTTTACCGAAGTGGCATTGGCGCGGGCGTTGGTGACGGCCTCCAGGGTACTTTTCTCAAAGTCTGCGTAGCCCTTCACCGTGTTCACCAAGTTGGGAATCAGGTCGGCCCGGCGCTGGTACTGGTTTTCGACCTGCGACCACTTGCTGGTAACGGTTTCTTCCTTGCTGACCATGCTGTTGTAGCCGCAGGAGGTGAGGGAAAGGGCGGAAAAGACCACGAGCAGGTTCAAGAACGGTTTTTTCATGTCCGGTTGTAAAGGTTAAAGTTGATATTCGGTTACTTAGCCGCTGCTGAAACGGATTTCCGTGAGGATAGCCCGCGCATCGCCACTAAAAAATGTTGATTTGCCGATGCAGACCGCAAGCACCCTCCGGTAAGAATTCGGCGGACGGAAAAATCGCACTGGGGATACAAACGGAAAAACTACTTCTTGGGTTGGGAGGGAAGGAAAACCAAAAGGAATGTCGAATCGCACCGCATCCGCGGACGGCGGCGAACCGGTCCAACCGCATCGGCGGACCGAAGGAATGTCCAATTACGAAGTAAAAATAATGATTCCATCCTTCGACCGGTTCGCCGCCGTCCGCGGATGCGGCGCGATTGGATATTGGGCGTTCTTCTTGGTCTGCCGGGGACGCCCAGTCGCGCGGTTCGACATTCCCTTTCCTTCCTTGACCATCCAAGCGGTCGCAAAGCTCACGTCCGGGCGGGTGAGTGACCGTATTTCACAACGGGGTGGGGATAATCCGCCCCGAGTACCACGCCGTAGCGGCTTTGTTCTTCTCCCGACAAGTCACCCACCTGGTGGACGCGGGACGGGGGTACTTCCGCCAGTTCGGGCAGCCAGCGTTTCACGTACTCGCCCTGCGGGTCGTAGCGCTTGGCCTGGGACACCGGGTCGAAGTAGCGGTTTTCGCGCGGGTCGTTGCCCACCCCGGCCACGTAATTCCAGTTGCACCAGTTGCTGCACACGTCGTAGTCGAGCAACTGCGACTCGAAGTACGTGGCTCCGTACGTCCAGTTTACCTTCAGGTCCTTGACCAGGAAGCTCGCCACGTTCTGCCGACCCCGGTTCGACATGAAGCCCGTGTGCTTGAGTTCCTGCATATTGGCATCTACGAAGGGCACGCCCGTTTCGCCGTCCACCCACTTCTGGAAAAGCCGGACGTCGTTTGAATACACCAGCCGCTGGTCGTTGCGGATGCCTTCCGGTCGGAAAATGGCGTTGCCGTACTTCCGGGCGATGAACCGGAAGTAGTCGCGCCACAGCAGTTCGAACACCACCCAGTAAGTCGAATCGTTGGCTACCCGCTCCTGTTCGTACCGTTTCACTTCTTCGTACACCTTGCGGGGGGAAAGGCACCCGTAGGACAGCCAGGGGGAGAACTTGGTGGAATACCCGGCTCCGACCAATCCGTTGCGGGTTTCCTTGTACACGCCGAGCCGGTCTTCTTCCCAGAAATACGTCCGCAAACGCCTCAATCCTTCGGATTCACCACCCTGGAAAGTCATGACCGCCCGGGGGTCGGGCGCCGGCATTTCCGTAATTCCCAACTCCGACAGGGTGGGCAAGGCACCAGGATGGATGTCCGTTTCGAGGGCCAGTGCGGAGGGAGCCGGTAAGGTCGGTCGGACGCGGGTGGATTTCTCCGACTCCTTGCGGAACTCGGTAAACACGTCGGGAATGTTCTTGATCGGGTAGGGAATGTCGTCGATGTGAAACAGCGTGGATGTCCAGAACCGCTCGAGCGGAATCTTCTTGGCCCACAACCGGGCTTCCAGGTTGTTTTCCACCTTTGTTTCCTCCTCTGCCACTTCCTGGCTGGCGTAAACCGCCGAGGCACCCGTCATTTCCACCAGGTTGGGAAGTACCTCCTCGGGCTTGCCCACGCGCACCACCAGGTCGGCACCAATGCTCCGGAAGGACGCTCGCAAAGCGGCCACGGATTCGAGCAGGAACTGGGTCCGGAAAGGACCCGTTTTGGGAAATCCCAGGAACGTCTTGCCGAACTGACGCGGGTCAAAGCAATACACTGGAATGACGCGGGCCGTTTTGGCCGCCGCCCGACACAGCGCCTCCTGGTCGTGCAAGCGCAGGTCATTCCGGAACCACACCACGATTTTCTTCTCTCTCATTCCTTTCCAACTCTTTGTGGAAGGCTTTGGTTTGAGAAAGTTAGAGTTGGGAGGGTTGCAGGTTGCAGGTTACCAGGCCGCCTTCGCAGCGCTACTTCGTAGGGTTACAGGTTGTTTGGGGCACTACCTGATTACGTACCGAATAAGTTATACGAAATTACATTTGAACAGATTTCAATCCTTGACGAGTTGTACGTTG